>NZ_JBFBAZ010000001.1:0-265415 GCF_040682475.1 Hamadaea sp. NPDC051192 | reverse complement strand
GGCGGGGCGGGGCGGGGGGTGGGTGAGGGCGGGTGGGTTAGGCGGGGATGGTTTCCCGGGTGGGGGTGGGGTGAGGGCTGGCGGGGGTGTCGTGTTTGATGCCGAATCGGCGGTAGATCGCGCCGAGCGGACCGGGCGCCCACCAGTTCCATCGGCCGAGCAGTCGCATCGTCACCGGAACCAGGATCATCCGGACGAGCGTCGCGTCCACGAGGATCGCGACCAGCATGCCGACGCCCATCATCTTCACGAACGCCATCTCGCCCGTGGCGAACCCGCCGACCACGATCGCCAGCAGCAACGCGGCGGCGGTGATGATCCCGCCCGTGTGCTGTACGCCCCGAGCCACGGCGCGGGTGTTGTCGCCGGTGGCGTCCCACTCCTCCCGGATGCGGGAGAGCAGGAACACCTCGTAGTCGGTGGCCAGGCCGAACAGGATCACCAGGATGAGCACCAGGTTGGTGGGATCGAGGAAGCCGGTGCTGGTGAAGCCCATCGCCCCGGCCAGGTGACCCTCTTGGAAGCCCCACACGATCACGCCGAAGCTGGCCCCGATCGAGATCAGGTTCATCACGACCGCCTTGATCGGCAGCAGCACCGAGCCGAAGGCCAGGAACAGCAGCAGGAACGTCGCGCCGGCCATGATCAGGGCCGCCCAGGGCAGCCGCTCACCGAGGCTGTCCAGCAGGTCGAGATCCATCGCGGCCCGGCCGGCGACCTGCGTCTGCGTACCCGAGGGGGGCGGCAGGTCGCGAAGGTCGCGGACGATGTCCCGGGTGGCGGCCTCGGACGGGTCGCCGTCGTAGTCGACGCTCAGGAGAGTCACGCCGTCCTTGGTCGCGACCACGTCCGCGCCGGTCACCCCGTCGACCGCCCGAATCTGGTCCACGTAGGACGCCGGAGCGGCTCCCTTTACCAGCAGCTGGATCGGGTAGTCCGAGGTCGCCCCGGTGAAACCCGTGTCCAGCCGGTCGTTCACCGTGCGTACGGTGGAATCCGGGGGCAGCAGCCGCTCGTCGAACCCGCCGAAGCTGATCCGCAGCGCCGGCAACGCGATGGTGATCAGCACCGCGGCCACCGCGACGGCGTACACCACCGGCCGCTTCATGACGCTGTGCGCCAGCCGGCCCCAGGTTCCCCGCTCCTCACTCGCGGATCCGGTCGCTGCTTTACGCGTACCAAATGGGAGGCGAATGCGCCCCGCGTTGATCCGGGGACCGAGCAGGGCGAGGAACGCGGGGAGGACGGTCAGCGAGGCGAGCATCGCGACGCCCACGGCCGCCATCCCGCCGAAGCCCATGGACCGCAGGAAGACCTGGGGGAACACGAGCAGCGACGAGAGTGCGAGCACGATCGTCAGGCCCGAGACCAGGACCGTGCGCCCGGCGGTCTGGAGGGTACGCGTGATCGCGGCCTGAGTGTCGAGTCCGGCCGCGAGTTCTTCGCGGAACCGGCTGACGATGAACAACGCGTAGTCGATCGCCATGCCGAGACCGAGGATAGTGATGATGTTGATCGCGAAGACCGAGACGTCGGTCGCGTAGGTGAGGAGCCGTACGGCGGCGAACGCGCCGAGCGTGGCGATGACCCCGACGATCAGCGGCGTGACCGCGGCGACCAGCCCCCGGAAGATGAACAGCAGCAACAGCAACAGAATCGGCATCGAGATGGTCTCGGCGAACGCGATGTCCTCACTGGTCTGCGAGTTGACCGACTTGAGGAAGGCGATCGCGCCGCCGACCTCGGTCGTCACGCCGGGCACGTCGAGCGACGGGCGCAGGTCGTCGTAGACCTCGCGCTTGACGTCCTGGTCGTCGCCGTGCAGGCGGATCGCGGCGTAGGTGGAGCGGCCGTCGGTCGAGGTCATCCGGTTCGGATCCCACAGGACCTCGGACACCTCGGGGTTCGACTTCAGACTCGCCAGAGTGCTCGTGACCGCGGCGGAGTAGTCGGCGATCTGCTTGCCGTCCGGCGCGGTGTAGAGCGCGATCAGATCGATGCTCTGGTCACCGAAGACCTCCTTGATCTTCACGGTGGCCTGGTAGGACTCGCTCGCGCGGTTCTCGAAGCCGCCGCCGGTCAGCTTGCCGAAGACCCCGGTGCCCCAGACCGCGCTGACGACGACCACGCCCACCGCCACGAGCAGGACAGGCCAGCGAAACCGCTGAATCAGCCTTCCCCACATCGCGTACCTCCCCCTTCGCTCCAGCTTGCGTTAAGCTGTGAGCGCTGCTTAGTAGAGTTAACGCCGTTTACTTTGCCAACGCCGTTAACTCGTGTCAAGGGGATCGGGTGTTACATGGCGACGAACCGCCGGGAACGACAACGGGAAGCCACGAAGCAGGAGATCCGCGACGCGGCGCGGGCCCAGCTCACCGAGGGTGGCCCGGGTGCGATCTCGCTGCGGGCCATCGCCCGTGACATGGGTCTCACCGCCGCGGCGCTCTACCGCTACTACGACAGCCTCGACGCGCTCGTCGAAGACCTCTGCGCGGACCGCTACGACGCGCTCACCACCGAAGTGCTGGCTGCCCGCGACATCGGGGCCACTCCCCTCGACCAGCTCCGCGAGGCCTGCCGCGCCTATCGCCGCTGGGCGCTGCGCAATCCCCACGAGTACGCACTGATCTGCGGCGAGCCTGTCATCGACACGATGCACACCCACGTCGAGCCGACGCCGAAGGGCGACGCCGCGATGCGGTTCACCCTGGCCTTCCTCGAACCGTTCACCGCCATCTGGCACGCCCGGACGACGCCGCCGCAGCCCCTCGTCCCCGGCGTCGCCGAGGCGCTCAGCGGACCGAACGTCGAAGCCCTGCGGCAGGCACTGCCGATCGAAGGCGTGGCCTTCTTCCTCATCGGCTGGACCCGGCTGGCCGGTGCGATCACCATGGAGATCTTCGGCCACCTGCGCTGGGCCACCGACGACGTCGAGCCGCTCTTCGAGCAGAACCTCGAAGACATGCTCCGCCAGCTCACCATGTAGCCCGCCGCTCTCGCCCGGCGCGCTTTCGCGCTGGATCAGGGTTCCGTGTCGAATCTTGGTCCAAGATTCGACCGAGAACCCTGATCCGGTGGGTTACTCCGCCGGGGTGGACGCCGGGGCGGACGCCTCGGTGGGTGCTTTGGTGGAGCGGATCTCATGCCCCACGCTGGTGAGGCATTTGCCGCTCGCGAGGTTGAACTTCCAGCCGTGGAGCTGGCACGTGAGAACCTCGCCCTCGACGATGCCGAACCGGGTGAGGTCGGCCTTGAGGTGCGGGCAGCGGCGCTGGAACTGCCAGCCGTTCATCACGATGTCCTCGGCGTCCGGCCGCTGCGACTCGTACCAGCCTTCGGCGTACTGCAGGCGCTCCTCGGAGAGGCACTTGAAGAACGCGTAGACGAACTCGTTGTACTGCCCGATCCGGGCCGCGGAGAAGCGGCACGAGAGGAACAGCGAGTTCACCCAGTCGCCTTCGTCGAGGTACAGCAGGTGCTCGATCAGCCGCCGCTCGGTCTTGAACCGGTAGCGCACCTTCTCGTCGGCGGCCGGGCGTACCTCCTTGCCCGGGAAGTCGACGACGATCGACTCGATGACCTCGCCCATCGGGTCGGTCAGGTCGAACCGCACCGGTCCGCCGACGCCCTTGGCCAGGTAGACCGACTCGTCCAGGAGCGGCTCGATGCGGTCCTTCATCCCGGCCAGGACGTCGATCTCGGGATGCGACCAGCTCGCCTTCTCCCGCTCGATGACCACCCGCTGCCGGTCCCGGTACGCCTTGAGGTGCGACTCCTTCTGCTCGAAGAACTCGCCGAGGTCGTCGACGGGGTGCGTCGTCGCGCACGACTCCGTCGTCAGCTCGCTCACCGATCCGGGGAGGAGGACCACTCCGTTGGTTCCGCCCACTGCGGCATATTCACGCATGAAGACAGACTGATCGGGGAAGATGTTCCCCTCGTCGTCGAAGATGTCGTTGAACTGCCACAGCTCGTCGTCAAGGAAGCACGGCGGGCCGGCGATCGGGAAGACCCAGTCGGCCTTGAGATCGGCGATGTAGCGCCAGGTGCGGTCGAACTGGCGGTCGCGCTTCTGCTTACCGAACGCGGTCTTCGCCGACTGCGGCAGCTCGTAGACCATCGGGTACCAGATGGCACCGGAGAACTGGAGCATGTGCGCGTGCACGTGGCCCAGCTCGGCGAACCGGGTGAGGTCGGTCGGGCGGGCGTCGTTCTGGTTCAGCAGCCGTACGCCGTCATGCTCCACCCACAGCGAGGAGTCCCCGATCGGGCCGTCGGTCGGCGAGATCAGGGCCTGGATCATCACCTTGAGCCCGCCGTCGAGTTCGTGCACCTCGTCGGACTTGGTCTTCAGGAAGCTGGTGAAGCCGAGATCGCGCAGCTCGTCCTCGAGCTGGCTGGTCGGGTACTCCGGCAGCAGCACCGTCGCGGTCTTGCTGACGAACCGCTTGAGGTGCGCCGCGTCGAAGTGGTCGCGGTGCAGGTGGGAGACGTAGAGGTAGTCGCAGTCGCCCAGGGTTTCCCAGTCGAGCTGCGAGTTGTCGGGGAACGGGAACCACGACGCGAAGTACGCCGGATTCACCCACGGATCGCACAGGATGCTGCCCGCAGGCGTGTCGATCCGCATACTCGCGTGCCCCGTGCCCGTGATCCGCACCGGTCCCGTCTCCCTCAGCTCGCATCGTCCGCGCCCCGGCCGACTGCCGGGCGTAATCCCCCGCCCCGAGGCTACCGGACGCGTGGAGCATGCCAGACTAAGCACGTCAGCTTCGCTTGGAAGGACCGAACAGTGGCTGGAACCGAACCGGTGACCTCCCCCGATCAGCACAAGCCCACGCCGGTCAAGGCCGCGCGGATCGCGGGCGTGTTCTCGATCATCGCCCTGCTGCTGATGACGCTCGGCAACCACGAAGGCCGCGTCGAGGACGTCTTCCTCGTCACGGTGGCCGGCATCATCGCGGCGCTGATCATCATCGACGCCGTGCTGCGGCGCAACGGGCTGCGCTGAGCGCTCGACCGGCTCAAACGAAGATCGCCGCGCCCCTGGAGGGGCGCGGCGATCTTGTGTGTACCGGTCAGTGGCGGCGGACGATGTCGCGTACCTCACGCAACGCGGCGTCGACCTCGGCCTCGTAGTAGCCGCCCGGCACCAGGCTGAACTGGGCCGGATCGAGTTCGTTGTCCCCGATGGGCGCGCCCGGCTGACCCGCGAGCGCGCCGATGACGCCCTCGAAGAGCCGGTCGACCTGGGTGGGGTCGTAGCCGCTGCCGAACCGGCGCAGCTGGAAGGTCCGCCGCATCTGGTCGACCCGCTGGACGTCGGCCGCACCCGGACCGGCCATCGCCGCAGCGGCCGGGCTGGTGAAGCCACCCTGCGGCGCGCCACCGTACGCCGGAGGCGGCGTGACCGGGCTGCCGTAGGTGTTCCCGGGGGGCGGCGGGGCCGGCCGCTCGAACTCCGGACCCGGGCCGTAGCTGTCCCGCGACGGCGGCGGCGGAGCCTGGAAGCCCTGCGGCGCCTGCGGCGGCCGGTCGAATCCGCCGGGCGGGGCGGACGGCGGACGCTCGAACGCACCCGGCGGCGGGGGCGGCGGCATGCGCATCTCGGTGGTCATGTCGGCCTTGCCGTGGCGGCCGGGATCGAAGCCAGGACCCCCGCCGACGCCGACGGGACCGCCGTCGTAGCCGCCGAACGTGGGCTCGGGCTCGAAGCGCTGCGGTTGTGGGACCGGACGCGACGGCAGTGGCGGCTGCTGCGGGCCGCCCACCGGGGGAACCGGGCCGGGACGCTCGGTCGCCCGCAGCGCCTCACCACGGCCGGGGCCCTTGGACCGCTCCTCCAGCTCGGCCAGCTGCCGCTCCACCCGGTCCAGGTGCAGGTCGACCTGCCACTCGTCGTAGCCGCCGAAGCGTACGCGGAACACGACGTCGTGGACCTCCTGCGAGCTGACGTGCGCGCCCGGGACGCCGTTCAGCGTGGCCTCCACCCGGTCGAGGAAGGTATCCACCTCATCAACCTTGTAGCCACGGCGTACGGCCCGCCGCCTGAAACGCTGGCCACCTTGCCCGCTCATGCCGACTCCTCGCTAGCCGCCAACTGTCCACACGCTCCGTCGATCTCGCGCCCCCGCGTATCACGCACAGTAGTCGGGACTCCGGCCGCGCGCAGCCGCCGGACGAACTCCCGTTCCACGGGCTTGGGGCTCGCGTCCCATTTGCTACCCGGCGTGGGGTTGAGAGGGATCAAATTCACATGGGCCAGCCGCCCCGCCAGCAGCTTGCCCAGCAGGTCCGCGCGCCAGGGATGATCGTTGACGTCCCGGATCATCGCGTACTCGATGGAGACCCGGCGACCCGTTCGCGCTGCGTACGCCCACGCCGCATCGAGCACTTCGGCTACCTTCCAGCGCTGGTTCACCGGCACGAGTTCATCGCGAAGCTCATCATCGGGGGCGTGCAGCGACAACGCAAGAGTGACCGAGAGGTCCTCCTCGGCCAACTTCCGCATCGCGGGAACGAGGCCGACAGTCGAGACGGTGATGTGCCGCTGGGACAGGCCGAGGCCCTCCGGCGCCGGGCTCGTCAGACGGCGGACCGCCTCGATGACCCGGGGATAGTTGGCGAGCGGCTCACCCATGCCCATGAACACGACGTGACTGAGCCGGTTGGGGCTGCCGGGCACACCGCCTGAGGCGGCGACGCCGGCGAGGTAGACCACCTGATCGACGATCTCGGCGACGGACAGGTTGCGGGTGAGCCCGGCCTGGCCGGTGGCACAGAACGGGCAGGCCATGCCGCAACCGGCCTGGCTGGAGATGCACACCGTCACCCGGTCTGGATAGCCCATCAGGACGCTCTCGACCAGGGATCCGTCGTGCAACCGCCACAACGCTTTACGGGTGGCGCCGTCGTCGCACTGCAATTCGCGTACGGGGGTGAGCAGGGGTGGCAGCAGATCGCCCGCGAGCCGGTCGCGGGCGGTGAGCGGGATGTCGGTCATCCGGGCCGGGTCCCGCTCGAGTCTGGCGAAGTAGTGCGTCGACAGCTGGGCGGCCCGGAACTCCTTCTCGCCGAGCGCGGCGACGGCCGCCCGGCGGGCGGCCAGATCGAGGTCGGCGAGGTGGCGCGGCGGCAGCTTGGCGCGATGCCGCGCCGGGGCCGCCGGTTCGCTCGCGCCTCGCTCCAGCACGATCGGCTTGCGGTCGACGGAGAGCAGCGGCAGTTCAGTCATGGTCGTTCCAGTGTCCCACGCCGGAACCAGCGTCCGCGGCCTCGGTGGCGTCACTCACCGCAGACTCTCAGGAGGTGGGAGCGAGGATGGCGAACATCAGGTAGGCCGCCGGCAGCGCGAACAGAATCGAGTCCAGGCGGTCCATCAGGCCGCCGTGGCCCGGCAGCAGGTTGCTCATGTCCTTGATTCCGAGATCCCGCTTGAGCAGCGACTCCGCCAGGTCCCCGAGCACGCAGGCCACCGCGACGACCGCGCCGAACAGCGCACCCCACCAGGGCGCCACGTCCAGGGTCAGCCAGACCAGCACCGCCGAGCCGACGGCGGCCCAGACGATCGACCCGCCGAACCCCTCCCAGCTCTTCTTCGGGCTGATGGTGGGCGCCATCGGATGCTTGCCGAACAAGACGCCGCTCACGAAACCGCCCGTATCCGACAGGATCACGGCGGCGAGCGTGCAGAGGATGCGCCACTGTCCGTCGTCGGCGGTGGTCATCGGGACGGCGAAGCCCAGCAGGAACGGGACGTACACCATGATCAGGGCGGATGCCCCGATGTCGCGCTGATAGTTCGCCGGCCCGTCGGCCAGCCGCCACACGAAGACGGCGAGCACCGTGATCAGCAGGCCGAGGCTCAGCGCCTCCAAGCCGCGGAACCAGGTCAGGCTGAGCATGACCGCGCCGCCCACGATCAGCGGGATCAGCGGCGGGTTCGCGCCGGTCGGCCGGATCGCCCGGACCAGCTCCCAGATCCCGATCGAGCTGGCGGCGATCAGGATCAGCAGGAACCACGGCTGCCGGGCGTAGAAGAGCACGCCCAGCACCGTCCCGGCCAGGCCGATCCCCACCGCGATCGACACCGGCACGTTGCGGCCCGCGGACCGACGACGGCGCCCGCGCCGGCCCGGCTTCGACTCGGGCTCGGCCTCCGCGGCGGCTACGGTCTCCGACTCACTGGTACGCACGACGTCCGGCTCGGGCGCGCGCGCCGGTTCGGCCCGGCGCGCCGCCTCAGGCGTACGCGGGGATTCGTTCGCACGCGGAGACTCGTTCGTACGCATGGAGCGGCGCTCCCGCGGCGGCGGTTCGGCGGCCGCGGCCGGAGTGTCGTCGGAGCGGTCGAAGAAACCGCCCGCCGAGTCGTCCTCGCCGAGGCCACGCAGCCGGGCGTACGCGTTGGCGCCGGTGCCCCAGCCGGGGTCCGTCCCGTCCTCGCTCATACCTCGAGCAGCTCGGCTTCCTTGTGCTTGAGCAGCTCGTCGACGACCGCGGTGTACTTGTGCGTGAGGTCGTCCAGCTCCTTCTCCGCGCGCCGGCCCTCGTCCTCGCCCGCCTCGCCGTCCTTGACGATCCGGTCGAGTTCCTCCTTGGCCTTGCGGCGGATGTTGCGGACCGCGACCTTCGAGTCCTCGCCCTTGCCCCGGGCGATCTTGATCATGTCGCGGCGGCGCTCCTCGGTCATCTGGGGGACGACGATCCGCAGGAGCGTGCCCTCGTTCGAGGGGTTGACCCCGAGGTCCGAGTCGCGGATGGCCTTCTCCATCGCGGCGAGCTGCGACGAGTCGTAGGGCTTGATGATGACCATGCGCGGCTCGGGCACCGAGACCGACGCCATCTGGGGCAGCGGCGTGGGCGTGCCGTAGTAGTCGATCGAGATCTTGGAGAACATCGAGGCATTGGCGCGTCCGGTCCGGATCGCCGCGAACTCCTCCTTGGCGTGCTCGACCGCCCGGTCCATCTTCTCCTCGGCCTCGAGGAGCGTGTCGTCGATCACGGGCTTCGTCGCCTCCTTAGGCTGCTGTGCTTCGCTGTCGCGCCGCGTGGCGCGGTGGCTCACGTCTTGGTCGGTTCCATCATCCGCTACTCGGCGGTGATGAGCGTGCCGATCTTCTCGCCGCTGACCGCCTTCACGATGGTGTCGTCGCCCTCGGCGGCGAAGACCAGCATCGGCAGGCCGTTGTCCATGCAGAGCGAGAACGCCGCCTGGTCGGCGACCCGCAGGCCGCGGCGCAGCGCCTCGGCGAAGGTCAAGGTGTCCAGCTTGACCGCGTCCGGCTCGGTACGCGGGTCGGCGGTGTAGACGCCGTCGACGCCGTTCTTGCTCATCAGGACGATGTCGGCGTGGATCTCCAGCGCCCGCTGGGCGGAGACGGTGTCGGTCGAGAAGTACGGCATCCCCGCGCCGGCGCCGAAGATCACGACCCGGCCCTTCTCCAGATGCCGGATGGCGCGCAGCGGGATGTACTGCTCGGCGACCTGAGCCATGCTGATCGCCGTCTGCACCCGAGTCTCGATGCCTTCCTTCTCCAGGAAGTCCTGCAGCGCCAGGCAGTTCATGACCGTGCCGAGCATGCCCATGTAGTCCGCGCGAGCCCGGTCCATGCCGCGCTTCTGCAGCTCGGCGCCCCGGAAGAAGTTCCCGCCGCCGACGACCACGGCCACCTGGACGCCCTTGCGGACGACCGTGGCGATCTGCCGGGCGACCCCGGCCACCACGTCGGGGTCCACGCCGACGGCGCCACCGCCGAAGACTTCGCCGGACAGCTTCAGAACCACCCGGCGCGCCCGGGTCATCACCTGCTCGGTCACTGCACCACCCCTT
This sequence comes from Hamadaea sp. NPDC051192, assembly GCF_040682475.1. Lineage (NCBI taxonomy): Bacteria > Bacillati > Actinomycetota > Actinomycetes > Micromonosporales > Micromonosporaceae > Hamadaea > Hamadaea sp. NPDC051192. The sequence continues at coordinate 255,586 of NZ_JBFBAZ010000001.1, read as the reverse complement.
CGTAGCTGACCCCGCCCGCCCGCGGTGAGTCCGTCAGGCGGTCCGGGAAGACGATATGCCACGGGGAGGCCGTGGCTCACACCAACGACCTCCCCGTGCGTGCCCGTCAGGCCTGGCCGACCTCGAACCGCGTGAACGCGGTCACGGTCACCCCGGCCTCGGTGAGGACCTGAGCCACCGTCTTCTTCGGGTCGGTCACCGAAGCCTGCTCGACCAGGACGAAGTCCTTGAAGAAGGAGTTCACCCGGCCTTCGATGATCTTCTGCAGGGCCGCCTCCGGCTTGCCTTCCTCGCGAGCGGTCTGCTCGGCGATGCGGCGCTCGGACTCGACGATCTCGGCCGGGACCTCGTCTCGCGAGACGTACTTGGGACGCATCGCGGCGATCTGCATCGCCACGCCCCGGGCGTCGTCCGCGCCGGCCTCGTCGTCCTTGCCGGCGTACTGGACGGCCACGCCGACCTGCGGCGGCAGGTCCGCGCTCTTGCGGTGCATGTAGACCGCGACGTTCCCGCCGAGCACGGCGAACCGGTTCACGACCAGCTTCTCGCCGATCGCGGCCGAGGACTCCTGCAGCACGTCGGCGACGCTCTTGCCGTCGAGCTGCGAGGCGAGCAGGGCGTCGACGTCGGCCGGCTTGACCGCGTCCACGTGCTCGACCAGCTTCTGGGCCAGCGCGATGAAGTCCGCGTTCTTGGCGACGAAGTCGGTCTCGCAGTTCAGCTCGAGCAGCGCGGTTCCGGCGTGGGCGACCAGGCCGTTGGCCGTGGTCCGGCCGGCCCGCTTGCCGACGTCCTTGGCGCCCTTGACGCGCAGGATCTCGACAGCCTTGTCGAAGTCGCCCTCGGACTCCTCCAGCGCCTTCTTGCAGTCCAACATGCCGGCGCCGGTGAGATCACGCAGGCGCTTGACATCCGCAGCGGTGAAAGACATCTGACTCTTCCTCAGTTCTCGGTCGGTCTTGCGACGGTCACTCGGCTGCGGGGGCGGCGGTCTCGCCGGCGTCGGCGGCCTTGGCCGCGTCGCCCTCGGCCTCAGCGGCCTTGGCCGCGTTGCCCTCCAGCAGCTCGCGCTCCCACTCGGCCAGCGGCTCGTCGGCCGCGACGGCGCCCGCGTCCGGCTTGGCCTCGGCGCCCCGCGTCGACTTGCCCGAACGGGCGATCAGACCGTCGGCGACGGCGGCCGCGACGACCCGGGTCAGCAGCTCGGCCGAGCGGATCGCGTCGTCGTTGCCCGGGATCGGGTAGTCGACCTCGTCGGGGTCGCAGTTGGTGTCCAGCACCGCGATGACCGGGATGCCCAGCTTGCGGGCCTCGTCGACGGCGATGTGCTCCTTCTTGGTGTCGACGACCCAGATCGCCGCCGGGAGCTTCTGCATGTCCCGCAGACCGCCCAGGGTCTTGCTCAGCTTGTCCTTCTCGCGCTGGAGCTGCAGGGTCTCCTTCTTGGTGTACCCCTTCTCGGCGCCGAGCTGGTCGATCGCCTCGAGCTCCTTCATGCGCTGCAGACGCTTGTAGACCGTCTGGAAGTTGGTGAGCATGCCGCCCAGCCAGCGGTGGTTCACGTAGGGCATGCCGACCCGGCTGGCCTGCTCGGCCACGGCCTCCTGGGCCTGCTTCTTGGTGCCGACGAAGAGCACCGAGCCGCCCTCGGCGACGGTGTTCTTGACGAAGTCGTACGCCTTCTCGATGTAGTCGAGCGTCTGGCGCAGGTCGATGATGTAGATGCCGTTGCGCTCGGTGAAGATGAAGCGCTTCATCTTCGGGTTCCAGCGACGCGTCTGGTGCCCGAAGTGAACGCCGCTCTCCAGCAGCTGGCGCATGGTTACGACGGCCATGTGGATGGCTCCTTGCCTGTTCCCTGGTTGTCGCGCAGACCGGTCGGCCTGCGCCCTGGCGCCCACACCACGACCCGGCGGGCCCACCACGAGGGCGGGACCAGGGGGGCCGCGCGTGCCCGATTCAGCGCAGCGGAATCAGGAGTTGGGCGCGCGAAGTTGACCGCACGGGGCGGTCACCGGTTGACAAGTCTACGCCGTCGGGTTGCGGCCGCCCCAGCCAGGGTGGCGCGCGCCTCGCTGACGGCTCAGGCGGCGGCGCCGGCCGCGATCATCAGGATCAGCCCGATCGGCAGGTACGCCAACGGCGTCTTCAGGAACGCCTTCGGTCCGCCGTGGGCCGCCCCGGTGATCAGGGCGTAGAAGCCGAGGCCGAACAGCGGCAGGGCCATCATCATGAGCCCGCCGGCCACGATTCGGCCGACGTCGAACTGGAAGACGCCCCGGACGAAGACCAGGAACATGATCAGCTCGAAGACGCCCAGCGACAGCCCGATCAGCACGGCGTGCATGGGCTTACGGCTGCGGTAGACCCCGGAGTCGGCGTCCCGCTCAGCCGAGCGGGAGCGCTGCTCGGGCGCTGGGCGTACCTCGGGCGCCAGCTGCGTCGGCGGCGCGATCTGGGTCGGCGGCGCGTCCATCATCGGCGCGCGCTCCGGCGGCCGGGGGCCGAACGCCGGGCCGGGTCCGCTGACCGGCGAGCCGGGACCGGGGCCGTAGCCGGGTTCGAAGGACTGCGGTTGCGGCGGCGCGGGCGGCCCGTAGCGGTTCGGTTCGCCGTAGCCCGCGTTCACGTCCCCGATCGGGTAGCCGCCGCGACCACGATCGTCGTCGCGGTAACCGCCACGTCGCTCACGCCAGTCGCCACCGCCGTCGTACCCGCGGTCCTCGCCGGGCCACCGCTCCTCCGCGTATCCGCGGTCACCGTCGTATCCGCCCACGGCGCTAGACCGTAGGCGCTTTCCCGCCGGAATGCCAATCCGGGCTGCCTGGCCGGTGACAGGGCATCGGCCGTACGGAGGATGTCTGGGGCAGTTTTCCCCACGGTGTCGCAATCCACAGTCGGGCGTACGCCGAGGTGGCGCCGACCCCTGCCGAGTGGGGAGGCTCCCGGCTCATGACACGAACACGGCGCGCCTTCGGGGCGTGGGGCGAGCAGGTCGCCGAGGCGTACCTGCGGCAGCTCGGGCTGGCGGTGGTCGACCGCAACTGGCGGTGCCCCGACGGCGAACTGGACCTGGTCGCGCTGGACGGCGACGTGATCGTCTTCTGCGAGGTGAAGACCCGGCGGAGTCTGCTGTTCGGCTCCGGCGTCGAGGCGGTGCTGGGCCGCAAGGCGCACCGCGTACGCCGGTTGGCCGCGATCTGGCTGGCCGAGCACGACGCCGACGGCCGGGAGCTGCGGTTCGACGTGATCGCCGTCCGGCCCGGCGAAGGGCGTACGCCCCGGATCGACCACGTGACGGGTGCGTTCTAGGTGAGCTACGCGAAGGTGCACGCGGCCGGGATCAGCGGGGTCGCCGGTGTCCTCGTCGAGGTCGAGGCGGACGTCGCGCTGGGCATGCCCCAGCTGGTCGTCTCGGGGCTGCCGGACGCCGCGCTGAACGAGGCCCGGGACCGCGTACGCGCGGCGGTGGTCAACGCCGGCGAGGAGTGGCCGCAGCGCCGGATGACGGTCAACCTGCGCCCGGCCACCGTACGCAAGCAGGGGTCGAGCTTCGACTTGGGCATCGCGGTGGCGATCCTCGGCGGGGCCGGGCGGCTTCCACTGGCCGCCCTCGACGGGGTGGCGCTGATCGGGGAGCTGGGCCTGGACGGCATGGTCCGGCCGGTACGCGGAGTGCTGCCGATGGTGATGGCCGCCGCCCGCGCCGGGCTGAACCGGGCGATCGTCCCGGAGGCGAACGCCGCCGAGGCCGCCCTGGTGCCGGGCGTACGCGTCAAGGCAGCCGGCTCGCTCAACGCCGTCATGAACTACGTCCGGGACGGGGTGGAGCTGCCCGCCGCCCGCCCGGTCACCGCGCTCGATCCACGACCTCCGCTCGATCTCGCCGACGTCGTGGGTCAGGAGCACGCCAAGGTCACCTTGGAGGTCGCCGCCGCGGGCGGCCATCACCTGAGCCTGCTGGGCCCGCCCGGCGCGGGCAAGACCATGCTCGCCGCCCGGCTGCCTGGACTGCTGCCGACGCTGGACGACGCGGCTGCGTTGGAAGTCACCTCGCTCTACTCCATCGCCGGCCGGCTCGCTCCCGGAGCGGGACTGCTCCGCTTTCCGCCGTTCCAGGCGCCGCACCACACGACGAGCACCGCCGCGCTGCTCGGCGGCGGGACCGGGCTGGCCCGGCCCGGGGCGATCTCGCTGGCCCATCGCGGGGTGCTGTTCCTCGACGAGCTGCCCGAGTTCAGCCGGACCTCCTTGGAGGCGATGCGCCAGCCGCTGGAGGAGGGCTCGGTTCGAATCGGCCGGTCCAAGGACCTGGTCAGCTACCCGGCCCGGGTGCAATTGGTCACTGCCGCCAACCCCTGCCCGTGCGCGAAGCCCGGCGGCGACGCCTTCTGCGAATGCTCGCCGACCATCCGCCGCCGGTATCTGGGCCGGTTGTCCGGACCGCTGATGGACCGGATCGACCTGCATGTCCAGCTGTTCCCGGTGACCTCGGCCGGGCTGTTCGCGGTGGACGAGCCGATCGAGACCACCGACACCGTCGCGCGGCGGGTCGCCGAGGCCCGGTCCGCCGCCGCCGAGCGCTGGCGGGCGTACGGGTGGCGGATGAACGCCGAGGCGACCCGGTCCGCCCTCCGGCTGCCGCCGGTCGCGACGGCCGACCTGCGCCACCGCATCGACACCGGGCTGTTGTCGGCCCGGGGCTACCTCCGTGTGCTGCGAGTCGCCTGGACCCTCAGCGATCTGGCCGGTCGCGACCGGCCGGGTCGGGAGGACGTGGCGACCGCGCTGACCTTGCGATTGGGAGACCTGAGATGACCACCGAAGACCGCGTACGCCTGGCCCGCATCGCCCTCGGCTGTCTGGTCGAGCCCGGCCGGAGGGACGTGTTCGAGCTGGTCGCGACGGACGGGCCGGAGGCGGCGCTGGATCGCCTCTGCGCCGGCGACGCGGCCGCGTCCGAGGCGGTCCGCAGCCGCCTGGCCGGGGACGAACCCTGGGATCTCGCCCGGCGGCAGCTGGCGACCACCGAACGCGTCGGCGCTCGCGTCCTGACTCCGGAGGACGACGAGTGGCCCGGGGACCGGCTCGACGACCTGGCCCGCATCTCCCGCCCGACGCTGTCCGGCGGAACGGCGATCGATCGCGACACCTTCCCGCCCCACTGCCTCTGGGTACGCGGAGCGCTGCCGCTCGGCGCGACGGTGGCCCGGTCGGTCGCCGTCGTCGGAGCCCGCGCCAGTACGCCGTACGGCGATCACGTGGCCGCCGAGCTGAGCTACGGCCTCGCCCGCAAGGGGTACGCCGTGGTCTCCGGCGGCGCCTTCGGCATCGACGCCGCCGCGCATCGGGGCGCCCTGGCCGCGGGCGGCCCGACGATCGCCGTCCTGGCCTGCGGCGTCGACCGGGCGTACCCGTTGGGGCATGCCGGGCTGCTGGAGCAGATCGCGGAGACCGGGCTGGTCGTCAGCGAGTGGCCGCCGGGCAGCGAGCCGCTGCGTTTCCGGTTCCTCATCCGCAACCGCGTGATCGCCGCGCTCACCCGAGGCACGGTGATGGTCGAGGCTGCGGCCCGCAGCGGCAGCCGCCAGACCCTGCACCGGGCGTTGCAGCTCGGCCGGGCCGCGATGGCGGTGCCCGGCCAGGTGACCTCGGCGACCTCCGTCGGCTGCCACGAGGAGCTGCGGAAACCCGAGGTGCTGCCGGTGGCGAACATCGCTCACGTGCTGGAGGAGGTGGGCCGGATCGGGGCCGACCTCGCCCCGCCGGTGCTCGGGCCGGAACGCCCGGAAGACCAGCTGGACGAGGTGGAACAGCGGCTGATGGACGCGGTGCCGGCACACCGGCCGATGCTGTGCGGTGACATCGCGCGGATCGCGGGCATCCCGGTCCGGGTCGCGCTGGCGAAGCTGCCCGCGCTGGTCACGAGGGGCCTGCTCGAAGAACGAGGCGGTGCGTATCGCCTGCCCGCCGCACGGGCGGGCCGGCGATGACGATCAGATGTCGCTGGGCAGCGACAGGTCGGGCTTCTCCAGCTCTTCGACGTTGACGTCCTTGAACGTCATGACCCGGACGTTCTTCACGAACCGGGCCGGACGGTACATGTCCCACACCCAGGCGTCGTGCATCTCGACCTCGAAGAAGACCTCGCCATCGGAGTTGCGCACGTGCAGGTCGACCTGATTGGCGAGGTAGAACCGCCGCTCCGTCTCCACGACGTAGGAGAACTGACGGACGATGTCGCGGTACTCCTTGTAGAGCTGAAGCTCCATCTCGGTCTCGTACTTCTCGAGATCCTCAGCGCTCATCGCACGCCCTCCATGCTGACATCTTCCCCCACCCGGCGCCGGCGGCGAGCCGGGTCACCGGACGCCACGCCGACCGTACCCCGACCGTGCTCCTCGCGCCCATCGAGCGCTCGTTCCGACTCGGCCACGTTCTGATAAGAGAACCGATGCTCAGTGCAGGGCCCGTGCTCGCGCAGCGCGGCCGAGTGCTCTGGGGTGGTATATCCCTTATGCAGCTCGAAGCCGTATTCAGGATACTTCTCTGCCAGCTGCACCATGATCCGGTCCCGGGTGACCTTGGCCAGGACGCTCGCCGCCGCGACGCACGCCGCCACCTGATCGCCCTTCCAGACCGCCAGCCCGGGCACGCCCGCGCCGTCGACCGGAAAACCGTCGGTCAGCACGTAGTCCGGGCGCACCGTCAGGGCGGCCAGCGACCGCCGCAGCGCCGACAGGTTGCAGAACTGCAACCCCAGCCGGTCCACCTCGGCCGCCTCGATCACCACCACGTGGTAGGCCAGCGCCCGCTTGACGACCTGGTCGTAGATCCGGTCGCGCGCCAGCGCCGTGAGCAGCTTCGAATCGGTCAGCCCCGGAATCTCGCCCGCCTTGCCGTCGGGCAGCACCGCGGCCGCGGCGACCAGCGGACCCGCGCAGGCCCCGCGGCCCGCCTCGTCCGCCCCCGCGACGAACGCGAAGCCGCGCCGGCGCAGCGAACGCTCCAGCGCGTAGATCCCGCCTTCCCGGCGGGTGACCGTCTTCGGCGGCATCAGCATGCGGCCAGCGCCCTCCCCTGTGATCTGGATCTTCTTCGCACCGTTCTCCAGACTCCGACGTTACGTCACCCGGGTGACACCTGGGACGCGGGACCCGCCCGGTTGTCCACATCCGCCCGTCGTGCACAGAATCGACAAGCGCCACTTCTGCGTACGCTGAGCGGCGGGCCGACGATGCCGGGATGCGACTTCTCCTGACCGGCCTGCTGATCTTGTCGACGGCGGCGCCACCCTCCTCACCAGCGCGGTTCGGCTGGCCGCTGCCCGGTACGCCGACCGTCGTACGCCGCTTCGACCCGCCGCCCGAGCCGTGGCTTCCGGGACATCGCGGGGTCGATCTGGCCGGGTCGATCGGGGAGATCGTCCGCGCCGCCGGGGACGGTCAGGTCGTCTTCGCCGGTCCGCTCGCCGGGCGTGGCGTGATCAGCGTCGCCCACCCCGACGGCGTACGCACGACCTATGAGCCGGTGACGCCGACGACCACGGCCGGGCAGACGATCCGCCGGGGCGAACCCATCGGCCGTCTCGACCCGGGCCACCCCGGCTGCTCGGCCGACGAAGCGTGCCTGCATTGGGGCGCCCGCCGGGGCGAGACCTACCTCGATCCGCTGTCGCTGCTCGGGCTCGGCCGCGTCCGGCTCAAGCCGCTGCGCTCCGCAGCAGCCCCGGCAGCCCGTCCGCCAGTCGCTGCGCATCCACGCCGGTCACATAGACGTGGCCGGAGACGCGTAGGAGCCCGCCGTCCTCCCACGGATTGACGTTCACCTCGACGCCCAGTTCCTCCGCGATGCGCGTACGCAGAGCCGCGCCGGACTGCTCGTCGGACACCACCGACCCGGGCAACCGCACCACCCGCATGCTCACCCCGTCGCCGGGATGCGGCCGGTCGACCCCGAGCGCTTCGGCGAGCACCGACTGCGCGTACTCCGCGACAGCGACGGCGTACGCGCGGACGCGGTCCCGGCCGAGCGAGTCGAGCAGGTCCAGCCCTGCGGGAGCGGCGAGCCAGGCGGTCACATCCCTGGTGCCCTGGTGCTCGATCGACCGAGGGAAGCCGTCCGGATCAGCGTGCGAGACGACCAAGGGCTCGATCCGGTCCACCCATTGCGGCGCAACGGTAAGCAGCGCGGTTCCCCGCGGAGCGAACCCCCACTTGTGGAAGTTGCCGGTCCAGAAGTCTGCCCCGATGGCTTCGACGTCGGTGTCCAGCATGCCGGGCACGTGCGCCGCGTCCACCAGCAGCGGTACGCCAGCCGCCCGCATCTCGGCGGCGATCCGGGTGACCGGGAACAGTTTGGCGGTCGCGGCGGCGACATGGTCCACAATGGCCAGTTGGGTGACGCCGGGGCGGACCCCGTCCATGATCCGCTCCACGACCTCGTCGTCACCGGCGGTCAAGGGGATGTGCACCACCCGCACCCGGACACCGGTCCGCGCCCGGAGCCGATCCAGCGCAGTCAGCACGGCGTTGTACGCGTGATCGGTCGTGAGGATCTCGTGCTCTGGGCGTACCAGTGAGGAAAGCGTGTGCAGCACGGTCGCCGTCGCCGTGGTCGCGTTGACGACCAGCGCGGATCTCGCGGGGTCGGCGCCGACGTAGCGCGCCAGCCGGGCGCGGACCTCGTCCACCCGGCCGGGCAGCAGCCGCGCGAACCGCATGGGATTGCGGTCGACCTCATCGAGAAAGCCCCGGTGCGCTTCGCGCACCGGGGCCGGTACCGCGCCGAACGAGCCGTGGTTGAGATAGCTCACCGACTGCTCGAAGGAGAAGAGTTCGCGGCCACCCTCGAAAATCATGGGGCCAACCTTAGCCAGTGGGCGCGGGCACGCTCTCGTAGCTGTCGGGCACGCTCAGCCAGCGCATCCGGTCGAATGGCCAGAAGAGCACGAAGGCTCGCCCGACGACCGAATCGATGGGGATCGTCGCCTGATTGATGTCGCTGTTGTTGTGCGCCCGCCAGTTCTGGAGCGAGTCGCCGGAGGAGTACCGGTTGTCGCCCATCACCCACAGCCGGCCCTCGGGCACGACGATGTCGAAGTCCTGCGGCGCCGCGTTCTGCCCGGTGTGATCGGTGTTGGGCAGGATGTAGGGCTCGTCCAGCGGGTGCCCGTTGATCTGGATCCGACCCTGCGGGTCGCAGCACGTGATGTGATCGCCCGGTACGCCGATCACCCGCTTGATGAAGTCCTTCTCATTCGGATCCGACCGCCACGACTCCGGCGAGACGAACACGATGACCTCGCCACGGTGCGGGTCCCGGAAGTCGTAGACCAGCTTGTTGACGAGCACCCGGTCGTCGATGTTGAGCGTGTGCTCCATCGACTGCGACGGGATGAAGAACGTCTGGACCACGAACGCCCGCACCAGGAACGCGACCACGAGGGCCACGACGAGAAGAATGGGCAGTTCGCGCCAGAACGATCCGCTGCTACCGCTGCTCTTACTCTTGGTCTGCTCGTCAATCACGCACGGAGCCTACGCGACCGCGCTGTGTTCCGGCGGGCGAGCCACACCGGCGCGACGATCGCGAGCCCGGCGGGATCGACCGGCAGCACCGGCCCCACCCCGAGCCCTTGGGTCTGACCAGTGGGAACGCTCTGGAACGGGTCCGACTCGGAGATCGAATCCCACCGACTGATCGGCCACACGACAGTGCCCGCGCGCCCGATCACGTTCTCGATCGGAACGAGACCACGACAGCGCGAATCCTGGGAGACGAAACGGTTGTCGCCCATGACGAACAGCATCCCGGGCTCGACGACGACCTCGTCGAACTGGCGCGGGCCGCACTGCCCCGGCGTCTTGGGGCTGTCCTTGTTCGCGTTCTTCGTGACGTAGGGCTCGTCGATCGGCGTCCCGTTGACGAAGATCCGGCCCTTGACGTCACAACAGGAGACCCGATCCCCCGGTACGCCGATCACCCGCTTGATGAAGTCCTTCTCCCCGGGCGTACCCAGGCCGACGAGGTCGCTGAGGCCGCTGCCGACCTTGGAGAAGAAGCTCGCGTTGGGGTCGGCGGAGAACTCCGGAGTCCAGTTCGACGGGCCCTTGAAGACCACCACGTCGCCGCGTTCCGGATCGCCGAAGTGGTAGACGACCTTGTTCACCAGTACGCGATCGCCCCGGACGAGGGTGTCCTCCATCGAACTGGAGGGGATGTAGTACGCCCGGAACAGGAAGGTCTGCACCAGGAAGGCGACGCCGAGCGCGATCACCAGCAGGAGCGGAATCTCCTGCCACAACTTGAGTTTGCGCCGCTGACGGCGCTGCGACCCGCCCGGTGCCGGACGGTTCACCGGCTCCAGCGACCGCGACGCCGGAACCGCCGGCACGCCGGAACCCCACCGCTGGTCGTAACCCGACCGGTCCTCCTGCCGCGGCTCGTCCCGCCGGAGGTCGTCATATCTGGGGTCGTCATATCTGGGGTCGTCATAACGGGGTTCGTCGTAACGGGGCTCGCCGGAACGCGGCTCGCTGTAACGGGAGTCGCTGTAACGGGAGTCGCTGTAACGGGGGTCGCTGTAACGCGGATCCTGAGAGCGGGAGTCGGACTCCCAGCGCGGATCCTGCGGGTCCGCCCACGACCGTTGCGGAGGGTATTGCTCGGCGGACTCCTCCGCCGGCCAGCGATCACGCGAGTCGTCCCTGCCGGGCTCGCGAGAATCCTCCCACCGAGGCTGCTCCGGCCATCGGTCGTATGTGCGGTCGGTCACCGGAGGCACTCTAGATGGTGCCGGACTGTTTGGGGAGGGCCGATCATGTCCGAACGGTTAAGTTCCGGGACATCGGTGCTGTCCGCGGCCTTGACTGCCGTTTAACGCGACAAGACCCCGTCCTTCCGGACGAGGCCTTGTCGTACGTTCGACCGATAGGACGGCGCTCAGGCCGGCTTGGCCTCGCGCAGCTCCTTGATCTTGGCCTTCTTGCCCCGCAGATCGCGGAGGTAGTAGAGCTTGGCCCGGCGGACGTCACCGCGGGTCAAGACCTCCAGGCGGTCGACGGCCGGGCTGTGGATCGGGTAGGTGCGCTCGACGCCGACGCCGTAGCTCTCCTTGCGGACCGTGAAGGTCTCGCGCAGGCCGGAGCCCTGGCGGCGGATGACGACGCCCTGGAAGACCTGGACCCGGGACCGGTTGCCCTCGACGACTCGGGCGTGGACCTTGACAGTGTCACCCGCGCGGAAGTTCGGGGTGTCGGTACGGATGGACGCTTCGTCCAGCATGTCCAGCGTGTTCATCGCTGTTCCTCAGTGTCGCGCGCACCGCTCCCGGCGCGCGTGCGGACATTTCTGACCCCGCTCGCAGCTGTCACCAGCTCCTCCGACCCGCTCGCGCGGGTGCGAGATCCTCGTTTCGCGGGCGTGCTTCAGCCCCGCGAGAACGGCAACCTCTCTACTCTGCCACATCGGGTACGCCGGGCGGAAACCGCCCCGGCCACATCACACCAGCGGCGTCGAGCGTGGCGCGGTCCTTCTTGTCCAGCGTCGCCGGATCGAGCGCGGCGACCAGGTCGGGGCGACGAGCGGCGGTACGCAGCAGGGCCTGATCCCGACGCCAGCGGGCGATCTTGCCGTGATCCCCGGACCGCAGGATCTCCGGCACCTCCAGCTCCCGCCAGACCGCCGGCTTGGTGTACATCGGGGCTTCGAGCAGCCCGTTCGCGTGGGACTCCTCGTCCAGCGAGGCCGAGTTGCCGAGGACGCCGGGCAGCAGCCGGGTGACGGCCTCCAGCATCACCAGGACGGCCACCTCCCCGCCGAACAGCACATAGTCGCCCAGCGACACCTCGGTCACCGGCATCCGCCCGGCCGCATGATCGAGTACGCGTTGATCGATGCCCTCGTACCGGCCGCACGCGAACAGCAGGTGCTCCTCGGCGGCCAGCTCGTGCGCCAGATCCTGGGTGAACAGCCGCCCGGTCGGGGCCGGGACGACCAACCGCGTACGCCCATCGGCGAGCGCGTCCAACGCCTCGCCCCACGGCTCGGGGCGCATGACCATGCCCGCGCCGCCACCGTAGGGCGTGTCGTCGACCGTTCGGTGCACGTCGTGCGTCCACGTCCGCAGATCGTGCACGGCCAACTCCAGCCGGCTCTCCGCCCGGGCCTTGCCGAGCAGGGAGAGCTCGAGCGGGGCGAAGTATTCGGGGAAGATCGAGACGACGTCGACACGCATGCCGAGGCCTACAGGTCCAACAGCCCGTCGGGCGGGTCGATGACGACTCGGCCCCCGGCGACGTCGACCGTCGGGACGATGGCCCGCACGAACGGGACCAACGCCATGGTGCGGTCCTCTTTGCGTACGACCAGCATGTCGGAGGCCGGCGCGTGATCGATGCGCGCGACCACCCCGACCTTGTCCCCCGCGACCGTGACCACGTCGAGCCCGACCAGCTGGTGGTCGTGGAACTCGTCCGGGTCGGTCGGAGCGGCGATGTCGCCGGAGTCGACCCAGAGCAGCAGGCCGCGCAGTTCCTCGGCCACGTTGCGGTCCGGAACCTCGGCGAAGAAGATCAGCGGCCGGCCTTGATGCCAGCGCACCGTCTCGATGGTGAGTTTCGCCCCCACGGGGCTGCCGAGCTTCTCCTCGGTGGGGCCGACGTCGAACGTCGACCCCACCGCGAAGCGCTCCTCAGGCTCGTCCGTGCGGACCTCCACGACGAGTTCGCCGCGGATCCCGTGCGGACGGAGGATCTTGCCGACGACCAGCAGCATGACGGCCTAGTAGGCGTCGACGATGTCGACGCGCATCCCCTTGCCGCCCACCGAGCCGATCACCTGGCGCAGCGCCCGGGCCGTACGCCCGCCGCGGCCGATCACCGTACCCAGATCGTCGGGGTGCACGCGCACTTCGAGCCGCGCGCCGCGGCGCGCGTCCACGAACCGCACCCGGACCTCGTCCGGGTGCTCCACGATGCCCTTGACCAGGTGTTCGAGTGCCGGACGCAGGGTGCTGTCGGTCCGGCCCGACGAGCTGCTGCCGCGCAAGGTCAGGCCCCCTCGGCCGGAGCCTCAGCCGGCTCAGCCGGCGTCTCGGCCTTGGCTTCGGCCTTCTTCTCGGCCTTCTTCGGCTCCGCCTTCTTGGTCTCCGCGACGCCGGCGGCGGCCTGCGCCTCGGCCTCGTAGATCGCCTTGCGGTCGACCTTGGCGGCGGCGACCTTCAGCGGCTCCGTCGGGGCCGGCAGGCCCTTGAACTTCTGCCAGTCGCCGGTCTTGCTCAGGATGGCGACGATCGGCTCGCTCGGCTGCGCGCCGACCGACAGCCAGTACTGCACCCGGTCGGACTTGACCTCGATCAGCGAGGGCTCCTCCTTCGGGTGGTAAACGCCGATGAACTCGATCACCTTGCCGTCGCGCTTGGTACGCGAGTCGGCGACGACGATGCGGTACTGCGGGTTGCGGATCTTGCCCATCCGCAGAAGCCGGATCTTGACGGCCACGTGTGTTCGCTCCTGTTGCGATAGGTTTCGAACGCTCGCCATCCCACGTGGGGTTGTGAGCGGTGCGAGCGGTCATGGACACGACCGGCGTCGGAAGTTAGAGGGCTGCCGTGCGCGAGTCGAATACCAGTCGTCAATTGTGCCAGACGCCGGTGCGCACTCGGACCCACCCCGCCGGGCTTACGGGACACAGATCACACGGCCCGAGGATTCAGGGGCGGCGCGGGGCGTCCCAGCCGGGCAGCGGCGTCGTCGAGACGATCGGACCCCAGTCCGGATCAGGCCGGAAACCGGTCCAGGTGCCGTCGAAGGGGAAGTCGCCCGCCTCGACCAGCTTGATCACCTCCAGCCCGGCCTGGCGTACGCGCTGCTCGTCGTCGACCCAGTAGTGGTCGGGCAGACGCAGCCGCTCGGCGAACTCCTCCTCGTCCTTCCACCGCCAGCTCCGGTCGGGCTCGATCCAGACGTCGAGATCCCAGTCGACGGTGTCCAGCCCGGCCAGCTCGGCGGAGCGCCAGGGGACGGCTGGGACTTCGAGGTTGGCGTACCAGTTGAGGAAGTCGCCGGCCGGGCTGAAGAAGAACCGGATGGAGTAGTCGGCGCCGGTCGGATGCCAGGACAGGACGGAGTGCCCCGCCTCGGCGTCGATCAGACGCTTGGGCCCGTCCACCCACTCGGGCAGAGGTGTCTGGCGCATCATGCGGCCGTCGGTCATGACGGTGTAGAAGTGCCGCCCGCCTGCCTGGCCCCACAGCAGCACGCCCTGGTCGTCATGCTGCACGGCGCGCAGCGGGAACAGGCCGGAGACCGCGCTGTGCTGGAAGTGCCGCAAGTAGACGATCTCGCCCCGTTCGAAGACCATGACCCAAAAGTAGTCGAGGCCGCGCCGGATCGTGATCCTCCGACGGGTGATGCCGGCGTCGGGTCAGCGAGCCCGAGGACGATCCCAGCCGGCGGCGACGATCGGCGCGCCCGTCCACATCGGATCACCGGTGAGCCCCAGCAGGGAGGTGTCGAACGGGAACTCGCCCGCCTCGATGCGCTTGACCACACGCAGGCCGACCTCGCGCACCGCGTCTCCGTCCGCCACCCAATAGTCCGACGGGTACGCCAGGCGCTCGGCGAACTCCTCCTCGTCCTTCCACGACCAGGAGCGATCGGGCTCGACCCAGATGTCGAGGTCCTGATCCACGATGTCGACCCCGGCCACAGCGCCGTCGTCCCACCGGACCCCGGCCTCTTCGAGGTTGACGTACCAGCCGCGGAAACGGCCGTCCTCGGCCCGGAAAAGCCACACGGAGTAGTCCTCGCCGGGCGGGAGCACCTTGAGGATGGCCGGACCGCGCCAGATCATCTCCCAGAGCTTGGTCTCGGTGACGAGCCACTCGGCGAACGGCATCGCTCGCAGACCCCGGCCGTCGACCGCCTTCCGGTCCAGCATCGGGGCGCCCCGGGGAACCCAGAGAAGCAGGCCGCGATCGTCGTCGGCCAAGACGACGGAGGTCTTCAGCAGACCCAGCCGGGGACCCTGGAAATGGCGGTGCAGGACCACCCGGCCGGGTTCGAAGCGCATCACGCGGATATCACGTGGATCAGTACGAGCGGCCGAGGATCGCCGTCAGGTTCGGCTCGTCCTGCGCCGCCGGAGCCGAACCGTCCTCGCGGAACAGGCAGCGTACGGTGATCGCGCTCTCGTTCGCCTTGGCCTCGCCGTCGACGCCGACCGCCGACCACGGCAGTTTCGCCCAGCCGGTCTGCGACGCCTCGATCGCCTCGTCCAGCGTCTTGACCTCGACGGTGCTCGCCTCACGCCGGGCGAGCGCCTCGTCGTAGAGGCCCTGCTGGTCGGCGACGAGCGCCTCGGTCACCGCGGTGACCACGCCGCCGATCGGCAGCGGCGTCTTCGAGCCGTCGATCCGTCGCGCCAACGTCACGTTGCCCGCGGCCAGATCGCGCGGGCCGACCTCGATCCGCAGCGGTACGCCCTTCAGCTCGGCGTCGACCGCCCGGCGGCCGAACGGCGTGTCCACCCGGTCGTCGAGCTTGACGCGTACGCCCGCGGCGGCGAGGTCGTCGACCAATCCCTTCGCGGCGGCGGTGATGGAGCCGTCGGTCTCCTTCACCACCATGACCAGGGCCTGCGTCGGAGCCACCAGCGGCGGCAGGCGCAACCCGTTGTCGTCACCGTGGCACATGATGAGACCGCCCAGCATCCGCGTCGACGAACCCCACGAGGTCGTCCAGGCGTACTCGCGGACACCGGCCGCGCTGGAGTACTGGATGTCGAAGGCACGGGCGAAGTTCTGGCCCAGCTCGTGCGAGGTGCCCATCTGGAGCGCCTTGCCGTCGCCCATCATGCCCTCCAGCGTGTACGTGCTGGTGGCGCCGGCGAACCGCTCCCGGTCGGTCTTGCGACCCGGGACCACCGGGATGGCCAGGAGGTCGCGCATGTGCTTCTCGTAGACCTGGTGGTGGATGCGCAAGGTGTAATCCTTCGCGTCCTGCTCGGTGGCGTGCGCGGTGTGCCCCTCCTGCCAGAGGAACTCACTGGTACGCAGGAAGATCCGCGGGCGCATCTCCCACCGGACCACATTGGCCCACTGGTTGAGCAGCAGCGGCAGATCCCGGTAGGAGTCCACCCACTTGGCCATGAACTCGCCGATGACCGTCTCACTGGTCGGCCGGACCACGACCGGCTCGGCGAGCTGCTTGCCACCGCCGTGGGTGACGACGGCCAACTCCGGGGAGAACCCCTCGACGTGCTGTGCCTCCCGGTGCAGATAGCTCTCCGGGATGAACAGCGGGAAGTACGCGTTCTCCGCCCCGGTCGCCTTGATCCGGGCGTCCATGTCGGCCTGCATGCGCTCCCAGATCGCGTACGCCGTCGGCCGGATCACCATGGTGCCCCGGACCGGGCCGTTGTCGGCCAGTTCAGCCTTCGCGATCACGTCTTGGTACCAGCGGGGGAAGTCTTCCGCCCGGGGAGTCAGCACACGCGCCATGGGCACCAATCCTACTGACCGCCCTCGCCCGGCTTCCGGTGGCACCCGTCCGCGCATCCCCGCCCTCCGTCGCCTTCGCTCGCCGCTCGCCGCTCGCCGCTCGGCGCTTGTTAGCAGCAGATCAGGGATATGCATGCGATCTTGGGCGCGGAAAGCATGCGTATCCGTGATCTGCATGCTTCCCGCGCGGCGGCGCGGCGCGGGAGCGGCGCGGGAGCGCGGCGCGGGAGCGGGGCGCGGCGCGGGAGCGGGGCGGGCGCGAGCCCGAGTCAGTGGGGCGAGACGATCCGGCCGCGCAGCACGATCAGGCTCGGCTCACGCAGCACGGTCAGGTCGTGTCGTGGATCACGCGGGTAGACCACGAGGTCGGCCCAACCGCCGTCGTCGAGCCCCCGGAAGCCGAGCCATTCGCGGGCGCGCCACGATCCGGCTGCCAGCACCTCTTCGGTGGACATCCCGGCCGCGTTCAGGAGCAGCATCTCCTCTGCGGCCAGCCCATGTGCGATCCCACCGCCGGCATCGGAGCCGACATAGATCGGTACGCCCGCCTCGTGCGCGGCGGCGACGACGGCTGGGAAGCCGTCCCGGAGCGCGAGCATGTGCTTGGCGTACCGGGGGAACTTGGCTTCGGCGCGTTGGGCGATCGTCCCGAACGTCTCGATGTTGATCATCGTGGGCACCAGGGCGGTCCCCCGCCGGCCCATCTCGGCGACGATCTCCGCCGACAGCCCTGTGCCGTGCTCGATACAGTCGATCCCAGCCGTGACCAGGGTCGCGACGCTCTGCTCCTCGAAGCAGTGCGCGGTGATGCGCGCGCCGGCCGCGTGGGCCGCGTCGACCGCGGCGACCAGCGTCGCGTCGTCCCAGGCCGGGGCGAGGTCGCCGCGATCCCGGTCGATCCAGTCGCCGACGAGCTTCACCCAGCCCGTCCCCGCGGCGGCCTGCCGGGTGACCTCCGCGGCCACCAACTCCGCCGGAACCTCGACCCCGATCTCGGGCAGATACCGGCGTGGGGGCGCGACGTGCCGTCCCGCGCGGGCGAGCCGGGGGATGTCCGGGTCGTCGTCCAACTCGGGATACGGATAGGGAGAACCCGCGTCGCGGATTGCCAGTACGCCCGCACCCCGGTCGATGAGGGCGAGCTGCTTGGCCTGATCAAGGCTTCCGATCGGACGGCCACCGGGGGCGATCCCGAGGTGGCAATGGGCGTCTACCAGCCCCGGCAGGACGAACCCGCCGTCGCTGATAGTGGTGGCGCCGGGTATCGGCTCTCGCGACACCCGGTCGCCGTCAAGCCACAGATCGCCGGTCTCGTCGTCGGGAAGGAGTACACCGCGTACGTGCAACGCCATGCGCTCCACTAGACCACAAGGATGTCGAGCTTCTTCCCGAGGGCGGCGGCGATCTTTCGGAGATCGTCGGGATCGCTGGAGACCACGGCGGCTCCCTTGGCGAGCGCGGTGACCACCACGATCGCGTCCACCACATCAGCGGTACCAGACTTCGCGCAGGCTGCCCCGGCTGCACGGCCGATGCGGTCGGTGTCGGGCGTAATCTCGCAGTCCTTGAGCACTTCGACCAGGCCGTACTGCTTGCTACCTCGCCATGCCTGGGCAAGGACGACCACCGGCACGAAAACAGGGACTTGTGCGACAGTCCGGTTTCGATGCAGTCGGACGAAGCGTGGGTCGCGGCGTTCGGCAGCCAGCAGTGCTCCGGTGTCATAGACGATCGACGTCATCGGCGATCCTTCGGGCTCATCAGGCCCAGCCGGATCATTTCCTCGTCGACTTCGCGAGCGATGTCCTCGGGCACCGGGCCGAAGAACTCGTCCAGCTCACGCAAGCGCTGCTGGACCTTGAGATCCGCTTCGAGGTCGGCTTGGAGCCGCTCCAGCCGCTCCTCGATGGCCTGGGAGACCCAGGCCGACATGGTGACGCCCGATTCGGCTACGGCATCGCGTAGGCGTGTGTCCAACTGACTGTCCAGGGATAGCGACAACCTGACCACCTTTCCGCCGCCGGGCTTGGCGCCTGGCTCGTTCGGCTTCGTGTTGCGCGACTTCTCGCTCCCCGGCTCAGTCACAAGTCAATGTTATTACGCAGTAATACGAAGGGGCAAGGACGATTCAGATCGCCCTTGCCCCTGCGTACGGGTCTAGCGGATCAGACCTCGGCCAGGTACGCGGTCGCGAGGACGGCGTACCCGGTGACGTTGGCGTGGATGTCGGACTTCGTGCACATCCACGTCCACGCGCAGATCCGGGCGACGGCGAGCGGCACCGTGCCGACGCCGGGCAGTGGAACCTGCGTGGTCAGGTCGGTCGAGGCGAACGCGCCCGCGACGTCGGCGACGCGTACGCCGGCCGCCCGGTACAGCATCGTGAGCAACCCGTTGAACGCCCCGCTGACCTGAATGGACTGCTGCGCCAGCGCTCGACCGGCCGGGCCGGTCAGCCACGCCGCCAGGTACGGGTTGTAGTACGTCATCCCGACCATCGGCGTACGCGGAGCGACCGCCCGCAGCCGCGCCAGGATCTGACCGAGGTTGACGGCCAACGCGGCCAGCGCGTTCTGTACGCAGGCCGGGTCGATGGTGCCGCCCCGGGCGCACCGGTTGAGGTCGTTGCCGCCGATGTCGATCGTGACGAGCGAGACCTTGTCCTTGTGCGCGTGCAGGAAGCGTTCGGCCGCTTCGAGCTGGGAATCGCGACCGGGGTACTCGCAGGTCCCGCCGGTCAGCAGCGAACCAGAGGTCTCGCCGTCGCAGCCCAGGTTCTCCAGGCGCAGCTTCGGCTCGGTGGCCTGCAGCTCACGGTGCAGCTGCCCGACGTAGCCCTCGGCGCGGTCCAGCGGCGTCGCCGGCTGATAGCCGGCTGCCAGCGAATCGCCGAGCGCCAGATAGTACGTGGTTGATCTGTCCGGCGAGGCCGACGCGGGGGTGCCCACGAATCCGAGGGCGAGCGCGGCCACGGCGGCGACGGAGGTGATGCGTCGCAACATGTCCGCAACGTACTCGTGAGTAGCGTCGCGCGCAGCCCCGCCGACGGCAGCGGTTGAACAGGCGAGCCGGTTAGTTGTCGCGCTTGAAGAGCTTGTTGAAGTCGAGCTTCGGCGCCTTGAAGTCGTCTCCGCCGAGCTGCGACGGGTCGAGACCGGGCGGCAGCTGCGGCATGCCGCCGCCGGGCAGACCGGCCGGGAAGCCGCCGCCGGACCGGCCGCCGCCCTTGGTGCCCTTGCGCTTGTTCTTCGGGCTCTTGGTCGCCTTGCGCCGGCCGCCGCCGGGCAGGCCCATCATGCCGCCCATCTGCTTCATCATCTTCTGCGCGTCGGTGAAGCGATTGAGCAGCTGGTTCACGTCCATCACGGTGACGCCGGAGCCGGTGGCGATACGGGCGCGGCGCGAACCGTTGATGATCTTCGGGTTGGTCCGCTCGGCCGGGGTCATCGAGCGGATGATCGCCGTCACCCGGTCGAAGTGCTTGTCGTCCAGGTCGTCGAGCTGACCCTTCATCTGGTTCATGCCCGGCATCATCTTGAGCATGTTCGCGATCGGGCCCATCCGGCGGATCGCGATCAGCTGGTCGAGGAAGTCTTCGAGGGTGAACTGCTCGCCACCGAGCAGCTTCGACGTCATCTTCTCCTTCTGATCGGCGTCGAAGGCCGCCTCGGCCTGCTCGATCAGCGTGAGGACGTCGCCCATGCCGAGGATGCGGCTGGCCATCCGGTCGGGGTGGAAGACGTCGAAGTCCTCCAGCTTCTCGCCGGTGGACGCGAAGAGGATGGGCTGCCCCGTCACGTGGCGTACGCTCAGCGCCGCGCCACCCCGGGCGTCACCGTCCAGCTTGGACAGCACGACGCCGGTGATGCCGACGCCGTCGCGGAACGCCTCGGCTGTGGCGACCGCGTCCTGACCGACCATCGCGTCGATGACGAAGATGACCTCGTCGGGGGTGACCGCGTCGCGGATCGACGCCGCCTGCGCCATCATCTCCTGGTCGATGCCCAGCCGGCCGGCGGTGTCGACGATGACGATGTCGCGCATGTGGCGGCGGGCGTACTCGATCGACTCCTTGGCGACCGCGACCGGGTCGCCGACGCCGTTGCCGGGCTCGGGCGCGAAGACCTCGACGCCGGCCCGCCCACCGAGCACCTGGAGCTGGTTGACCGCGTTCGGGCGCTGGAGGTCGGCCGCGACCAGCATGGGCTGGTGGCCCTGGCCCTTGAGCCACTTGGCCAGCTTCCCGGCCAGCGTGGTCTTACCGGAACCCTGGAGACCGGCCAGCATGATCACGGTCGGCGGCTGCTTGGCGAACTGGAGCCGCCGCGCCTCGCCGCCGAGGACGTTGATCAGCTCCTCGTGGACGATCTTGATGATCTGCTGCGCGGGGTTGAGCGCCTGGGACACCTCGGCGCCGCGCGCCCGCTCCTTGAGCGCCGCGACGAACGAGCGCACGACAGGCAGCGCGACGTCCGCCTCGAGCAGGGCGAGCCGGATCTCGCGCGCGGTGGCGTCGATGTCGGCCTCGGTGAGCCGCCCCTTGCCGCGCAGCTTCGTGAAGATCCCCGAAAGCCGGTCGCTCAGTGTGTCAAACACAGCGCAATCATCCTGTTGGTGAGGTTTGTCCGATCAAGGGCGGCTCGTCGCCGCCCCCGAAAGACTACCCGCCTCGCAAATCGAGTGCGGATCACGGATCTGCATGCCATCTCAACCCAAGATCGCATGCGTATCCATGATCTGCCGCAAACAAGCGAGCCGCGAGCGAAGAATCGGGTCAGTCCAGGAGGGCGAGCAGGGCGGCCTCGATGGCGGGCCGGTCGACCGGGCCGATCAGGTAGAACGTGTCCACCACATCCGCGCCCAGCGTCGAGACGCGGGCGGCCCGGAGGTTCACGCCCAGCTCGGCGAGCGTCGAGGCGATCCGGTACAGCAGGCCCGGCTCGTCGGTCGCGCGTACTTCGAGCAGGTCGTCGCCGGGCCAGAGCAGGCGCGGGCGCGGGCGGGCGCCGTTGGGCGTACGCGATCGGCGAGCCAGCCGAGTGGGGAGGACGAGCTGATCGAGGGCGGCTCGCCGGAGATCCGCGGCCAGCCGGTCCCGGTCCGGGGAGGCGCCGTATCGGGGCTGCACGGCGCACTGCAGGACGGCCCGGTCCGCCACGGTGATCGAGTTGACCGCCACCACTTCGAGCTGATGCATGGCCAGGCATCCCGCGACCGTGGCGAGCAGGCCCCGGCGGTCCTTGGCGGCCAGCGCGACCCAGTCCGGCGCCACCTGAACGACCGGGAGGTCCGCCCCGAGCAGGGTCGGGTCGGGTGCCATCGGCGCGGGCAGCGGCGCTCCGGCCAGGCTCGCCCGGACCGCCGCGACGAGCTGGTCGATCAGCCGCGACTTCCAGGTGGTCCAGGCCGCGGGCCCGGTCGCGACCGCGTCCGACCGCGCCAGCATGTGCAACAGCTCCAGCGTCTCGGTGTCGCCCACGATCTCGGCCACCGCCGTCACAGTCGCGGGGTCGCCGATGTCTCGCCGGGTGGCGATCTCCGGCAGCACCAGGTGATGCCGCACCAGACGCTCGATCATCACGACGTCCGCGTCCGCCAGCCCGATGCGACGCGCGATGTCGGCCGCGAGCGGCGCGCCGACCACGCTGTGGTCGCCGGGCAGCCCCTTGCCCACGTCGTGCACGAGCGCGCCGACCAGCAACAGGTCCGGCCGCGCGACCTCGCGCGCGTACCCGGCCGCCTCGGCCGCCGCCGACACCAGGTGACGGTCCAAAGTAAACAGATGCACCGGGTTGTGCTGCGGCGCGCCGCGCAACCGAGCCCACTCCGGCAGCCAGGCCGCGATCAGCCCGAACCGGTCGCACGCGGTCCAGGTCGGGATCAGCGCCGGCCCGGAGCCCAACAGACTCATCAGGGCGGTACGCGCAGCGGCGGGCCACGGATTGGGCAACGGCGGCACGTAGCGGCTCAACCACTCCAGCGTCGACCGGGCGATGGGAAGCTTCGCCGTCGCGGCCGCCGCGGCGACGCGGAGCGACAGACTCGGGTCGGGATGCGGGGTGACCGCCGACCGGGCGAGCACCACCTCGCCGTCGCTCTCGACGACATCGGTCGCCAACGGCAGACGCCGCGGCCGATGCGGTACGCCACCCCGCCGCAGCGAGGCCCGCCATCGGTGGACGGAGCGCCAGGCGTCGTCCAGCGCCCATTCGACGGTGGCCGCGTCGTTGGCGACCCGGCGCAGCAGGGCGTCCCCGTCCGGCAGATCCAGTGCCTCGGCGACGGCGGCCCGCTCGTGCGCCACGAGCCGATCCAGGTTGCGTCCCGCCGACCGGTGCAGTGCGTCACGAACGTCCAGAAGGCGGGTCTGCGCTGCGCGTATCGCCGGAGGAGTGGCCTCGGCGATGCCGGCGCGACCGATCCCGCGGAGGATGCCCACGTCGCGAAGGCCGCCCGCGGACTCCTTGAGGTCGCCTTCGAGAAGGTGGGTCAGCGTGCCGTGCGTGTCGTGCCGAGCCTCGGTGAGCTCGCGGAGCCGGCTGAGCTGACTCGGCGCCGTACGCCGCCACAGGTCGGCCGCGCTCCGCGCGAGCCGCGCGGTGAGGTCGGCGTCGCCGGTGACGTGGCGTGCGTCGAGCAGGCCGAGGGCGACCTTGGCGTCGGCCTCGGCCGCGGCGAGCGACTCGTCCACGGTCCGGACCGAGTGGTCGAGCCCGACCCGGCTGTCCCATATCGGATACCAGATACGCGCCGCGAGTTCCTCGACGCCGCTGACCCCGGTGTGCAGCAGGACCAGGTCGAGGTCGCCGCGAGGGGCGCATTCGCGGCGGCCGAGCCCGCCGACCGCGACGAGGCTGACGCCCGGCGGCATCGCCGAATCGGCGGCGAGCTTCGTCAGCCAGACGTCGAACGCCGCCGCACGCTCGAAGCGTGCGGCGGCGCCGATGTTCGTACTCGGAGTCACAGTGAAATCACAGTGCGTCGAGGCCGCGTTCGCCGGTACGCACCCGGATCACCTCGGAGACCTCCGTGACCCAGACCTTCCCGTCGCCGATCTTCCCGGTCCGTGCGGCGGTGACGATGTTGTCGACCACCTTGTCCACGTCCAGTTCGTCGGTGAGCACCTCGATACGGATCTTCGGCAGGAACTCCACCGTGTACTCGGCTCCCCGGTACACCTCGGTGTGTCCCTTCTGCCGGCCGTATCCCTGGACCTCGCTGACCGTCATCCCCGCCACGCCGAGCGTCTGCAACGCCGCCTTCACGGCGTCCAGCTGGTATGGCTTGATGACCGCGGTGACCAGCTTCATGCTCAATCCCTCCATCGTTGGACCTTAACCGGCCACCTTCTCGGTGGACGGGGCCGGCTCTTCGGCCTCCGCGGCCTTGCTCGCCGCCGGCGTGATGCCGGCCATCGCGAACGCACCGGCAGCGCCGCCGGTGGGAGCGAAGTCGTACGCCGACTCGGCGTGCTCGTTGACGTCGATGCCCTCGACCTCGGTCTCCGGCGACGTCCGCAGACCGATCGTCACCTTGATGGCGAGGGCGAGCAAAGCGGCCACGCCGAACGAGTAGATCGAGACGATGCCGCTGGCCAGCGCCTGCCGCCCGAGCTGGGTGACGCCGCCGCCGTAGAAGAGCCCGTTGCTGGCCCCGAGGCCGTCGGTGATCAGCGAGTTCACGTAGTCGTTGGCGAACAGGCCCAGCGACAGCGAGCCGATCCAGCCACCGACGAAGTGGACGCCGACCACGTCGAGCGAGTCGTCGAAGCCCAGCTTGTACTTCAGGCTGACCGCGAGGGCGCAGACCGCGCCGGCCACGATGCCGAGGACGATCGCCGCCCACGGGGAGACGAAACCACAGGCCGGGGTGATGGCGACCAGACCGGCGACCGCGCCCGAGGACGCCCCGACCAGGGTCGGCTTGCCCGACTTGAGCCACTCGACGGCGATCCAGCCGAGCACCGCGGCCGCCGTGGCGACCTGGGTGTTGAGGAACGCGACCGCGGCGGTGGCGTCAGCGGTCAGCTCGGAACCGGCGTTGAAGCCGAACCAGCCGAACCACAGCAGGCCGGCGCCGAGCGCGACGAACGGGACGTTGTGCGGTTTGAAGGCCTCCTTGGGCCAGCCGATCCGCTTGCCGAGCACCAGGACGACGCCCAGGGCGGCCGCACCGGCGTTGATGTGGACCGCGGTACCGCCGGCGAAGTCCAGCGCGTGGATCTTCGTGGCGATGAAGCCGCCGCCCCAGATCCAGTGCGCGACCGGCACGTAGACCAGGGTCATCCAGCCGAAGGCGAACACCAGCCAGCCCGCGAACTTCGTGCGGTCCGACAGTGAACCGCTGATCAGCGCGACGGTGATGACCGCGAACATCATCTGGAACGCCATGAAGACGAAGACCGGGATCCCGGTGGTTCCCCAGAGCGCGCTGAACGTGTCGCCGGTGTTGCCACCCAGGTACGCCGTGAAGCTACCGAGATAGTCGTTCACCCCGGTGTTGTCGTTGGCGCCGAAGGCCAACGAGAACCCGTAGACGACCCACAGCACCGAGACGAGCCCGATCGTCACGAAGCTCATCATCATCATGTTCAGTACGCTCTTGGCCCGGTTCAGGCCGCCGTAGAAGAAGGCGAGACCCGGCGTCATGAGCAACACAAGTGCGCTGGAGACGAGCAACCAGGTCGTGTTCCCGGTGTCGATCGTCGGCGCGTCCTCCAGGAGCAGCACGTGCCCTCCTCAGTGAGTGGAATTCTCCCTCCCGGCTGGGGCCGCATCGCCGCTGCGCCGGTTGTTGGGGGAGCTTTCCGGGCGCGTGTTTCACGCATTCACGTTGCGCGGTTTCGTGTGTGTCACGAAGTGTTTCCGGCGTGTGAAGAAATCCTCACCGGCCCTTCGGGGACGGGCGTTTTGCGCCGGATCAGGGTTCTCGGTCGAATCTTGGTTCATGATTCGACCCGGAACCCTGATCCGGCGCAGTGGCCGAAGGCTCGCTTGGCGGAGGGCGTGCCCGCTTAGCGGAGGGCGTGCTCGAGGGTGTAGCGCTCGTAGTCGAGCAGGCGCAGGTCACGCATCGGGCGACGCAGGTGGCCCTTGTTGACGATCCGGACGAACGCGGGATCGCCCGCGGCCGCCATCCGGCGAATGCCCTCGACGTGGTCCACGATGCGCTTGCGGATCGTGCGGACCAGGCGGTGGCGGTCGCGCGGGATCAACCCGTAGGCGTCGGCGAACAGTCGCAGCCGGCGGGGCCGGTCGGGCCGGTGCCAGCCGAGCGTCACCGAGTCCCGGTCGCTGAACAGCGGCACCCAGGTCCAGGCCGCGTACGCGACGTCGTAGATGCGCGCGCCCGGCGAGGCCAGGTCGAAGTCGATCATCGCCAGGGTGCCGTCCGGACGCCAGATGACGTTGTGCGGCGCGGCGTCGTGGTGGCAGATGACCTCGGCGTCCGGCGGCGGCGGGCCGAACGAGCGCCACACCGCCCCCGGCGGCGGCCGGAAACCGGCCTGCGCGTCGTGGAACATGCGCAGCATGGTGGCGACTGTGACGAGTGCCTCGTCGGTCACCCAGTAAGGCTTGAGCGGATATTCGCCGCACTCGCCGGTCAGGTAGGAGAGGACCTCGCGGCCCTGCGTGTCCATGCCGAGCGCCCGGGGCGAGCCGGTGAACCCGGCGTGCTCCAGATGGCGCAGCAGAGCATGGACTGACGGGGTCCAGGGCCCGGCGTTCCGGCGTACGGTGTCTCCCACCCGCACTACGGTCGAGACGTTGCCTCCGCGCAGCGGGATCTCATAGTCCACAGTCACACGGCGTCCGGGTGCTCGGTGCCCAGCAGAGCGCTGACGAAGGCGGCGGGCTCGAACGGGGCCAGGTCGTCCGGGCCCTCGCCGAGTCCGACCAGTTTGACCGGGATCCCGAGCTTGCGCTGCACAGCGATGACGATACCGCCCTTGGCGGTTCCGTCCAGCTTCGTGAGCACGACACCCGTGACGTCGCAGACCTCCATGAAGACGCGGGCCTGCTCCAGGCCGTTCTGTCCGGTTGTGGCGTCCAGGATGAGCAGGGTCTCGTCGACCGGGCCGTGCTTCTCCACGACCCGCTTGACCTTGCCCAGCTCGTCCATGAGGCCGATCTTGTTCTGCAGTCGGCCCGCGGTGTCGATCAACACCGTGTCGACTCCCGTGTCGATGCCCTGCTTGACCGCGTCGTACGCCACAGCGGCCGGGTCGCCGGCCTCCGGTCCCCGCACGATGTCGGCGCCCACCCGGCTGCCCCAGGTGGCCAGCTGGTCGGCGGCGGCGGCCCGGAACGTGTCGGCCGCGCCGAGGACGACGCTGTGGCCGTCGGCGACCAGCACTCGGGCGATCTTTCCGCAGGTCGTGGTCTTGCCCGCGCCGTTCACGCCGACGACCAGGATCACCGCCGGGCGGCCGTCCTGCGGGCTCGCCTTCAGTGACCGATCGAGCTTCGGATCGAGCGCGTCGGTCAGCTCCTCGGCGAGCAGCGTCTTGACGTCGGCGACCGAACGCGTCCCGAGCACCCGGGTACGCTCCCGCAACTTGGCGACGATCTGGCCGGTGGACTCGACGCCGACGTCCGCCGTGATCAGGCTTTCCTCGATCTCCTCCCAGGCGTCCTCGTCCAGCCGATCGCGGGACAGCACGGCGAGCAGACCCCGGCCCAGGGCGTTCTGGCTGCGCGCCAGGCGACTGCGCAGGCGGACGAGCCGGCCTGCGGTGGGCTCGGGAACCTCGACCTGCGGCTTCTCCGCCGGCTTCGGCGCAGGTTTCGCCTCCGGCGCCGCTTCTGGTGCCGCCTCTGGTTCCGCCGTGGGTTTCGGTTCGACGATCACGCCGGTCGGAGCCCCGGCCGGCGGTGTGACCTCGTCAGGAGTCGTGACCTCGGTACGCGGCGCGGACGGCTGCGGCGGAACGCTGCGGCGGGAACGGCGAACCGCGAAGACGACTAGCGCGGCACCGATCAGAACGATCAACACCACCAGAGGGATGACGAGGTTTTCCATCCGTTCATCCTCTCAGACTCGCGCCGCCCGGCGTCGGCACGGCGGCGCTCGCCGCCACCCGAAATCCGTTGATCGATGTGGGGCCCTGGACCGATCATGGTCAGGTGTCTTTCCCGCACACCTTTTACCTGGATGACGCCGACTCTCCCGTCGACGTGATCGACGCCATGGCGCTCGCCGAGTTCGCGACGGGCGCTCAGCCCTTCGCGCGTACGCAGCGCCTGGAACGGGTGCGGGCGGACGCGTTGCTGCTGCCGGCCGGGGCCGAGATCCGGCGGGCCGCCCGAGACGACGGGACCAGCTCCCACCTCGCCACCGGCGACGGCTGGACACTGCGCGCCGTACGCTGGCGCGGCGGTTCGGCTGTGGTGACCGTCACGGCCGCCTCCGCCGAACTGGCCCGGACCGTCCTGGAGGAGAGCGTCAAGGACGTCCAGGAGCCGGAGACCGCCGAGGTCGAGACGGTCGAGGTCGGTTTCGCCCACTTCACCGGCCACGGCCCCCGGCGCGCCGTACGCAAGATCGCCACGACTCCGTGGACCGAGCTGCGGTCGAACTACGCGACCGCGGTCGCAGCGCAGTTCGACCGGCTGATGACGCTCACGCCGGACACGATCGACGGACGGCTGCTGCTCCTGCACGGTCCACCCGGCACCGGCAAGACCACCGCTCTGCGCAGCCTCGCCCGCGAATGGCGCTCATGGTGCCGGATCGACGCCGTCATCGACCCCGAGACACTCTTCGGTACGCCGTCCTACCTGATGAGCATGGCGGTCGGCGTGGACGACGACGAAGAGGGCCCGCGCTGGCGGATGCTGCTGCTGGAGGACTGCGACGAGCTGATCCGGGGCGAGGCGAAGCAGTCGACCGGGCAGGCGCTGTCCCGGCTGCTCAACCTGACCGACGGGCTGCTCGGGCAGGGGCGCAACGTGCTCGTCGCGATCACGACGAACGAGGATCTCGCCCGGCTGCACCCGGCGGTCCTGCGCCCGGGACGTTGCCTGGCCCGGATCGAGGTGACGCCACTCCCGCACGCCGAGGCCGCCACCTGGCTGGGGACGCCGACAGGCATCCCGGCGACCGGCGCCACCCTGGCCGAGCTGTACGCCCTCCGCTCCGGCACACTGACCGCGCCGGTCGAAGAGGAGCGCGTCGGGCAGTATCTCTGACGCTCGCTGCCGTGCGCTTGGGCACGCCGCCCGCTTGGGCACGCCGCCGGCGTAGGCACTAGATCATGGATATGCCTGCTAAAAGTGCCCAAGATCGCATGCATATCCATGATCTGGTGCCCAAAAGCGGGCACGAAGGGGGCCCAAAGCGGGCGGGAAGCGCACCCAAAAGCGGGCCCGAAGCGCGCCCAAAAGCGGGCCGGAAGCGGGCCCAAAGCGAGCCCGAAGCGGCCCGAAGCGAGCCCAAAAGCTCAAAGGCCCAGTGCGGCCTTCAGGTAGGGAAGGTCGGAGCGTCCGCTCCACCGGAAGGCGGCGATCCCGACCCGCCGTGCGCCTTCGACGTTGCGCTGTGAGTCGTCGACGAACAGGCAGTAGCGCTGCACTGTGCGTACGGCGACGCAGGCGGCTTGGAAGTATTCGGGCTGGGGTTTGGCGTACCCGAGGTCGGAGGAGTTGACGACGGCGTCGAAGTCCTCCGCGATGCCCAGTTGGACGAGGTCGTCCGCGAGGTCACGGGGTGCGTTGCTGCACAACGCGACGGGTATGCCGGCCGCGCGTACTTCCCGGACGAATTCCAGCACCTCGCGGTCGAGGTAGCCCCGGTATCGGGCCAGTTCGTCCACATCAGACTCAGTCAGGCCGAGCGCGGCGCCGACGTCCGCGAGCCATTCGGCCCGGGTCCACCCGCCGGTGACCAGGGTCCGATACCGGTCCGGCTCCATCGCCGCCTGGAAGATCGCCCCGGGTTCGAGGAAGTGCCGGTCCTCGATCGCCGCGTCGATCGCGCCGTCGAAGTGCCGCACCACTCCGTCCAGGTCAATGAGCAGGGCTTTCGCAGGTTCGCGTACGCCGGTCATCAATCGTCCTCACGCGACAGTCGCTGGCTGATCACTTCGGTCACACCCGCGCGCATGGTGACGCCGTACAACGCGTCGGCGACCTCCATCGTGCGCTTCTGGTGCGTGATGATGATCAGCTGGCTCTTCTCGCGGAGCTGCTCGAAGAGGGTGATCAGGCGGCCGAGGTTGACGTCGTCGAGCGCCGCCTCCACCTCGTCCATGATGTAGAACGGGCTGGGGCGAGCGCGGAAGATCGCGCAGAGCAACGCGACCGCGGTCAGCGAGCGCTCGCCGCCGGAGAGCAGCGACAGCCGCTTGATCTTCTTGCCCGGTGGCCGTGCCTCGACCTCGACGCCCGTGGTCAGCATGTCCTCAGGATCGGTGAGGATCAGCCTGCCCTCGCCACCGGGGAAGAGCACCTTGAAGACCTGCTCGAACTCCCGCGCGGTGTCGTGGAACGCGTCGGCGAAGACCTGCAGGATGCGGTCGTCGACGTCCTTGACGACGGTCAGCAGGTCCTTGCGGGTCGCCTTGAGGTCTTCGAGCTGGTCCGAGAGGAACTTGTAGCGCTCCTCCAGCGCGGCGAACTCCTCCAGCGCGAGCGGGTTGACCTTGCCGAGCAGGGCCAGCTCCCGTTCCGCCTTGGCCGCGCGCTTCTCCTGGATCGCCCGGTCGTAGGGAATGGTCGGCGTCTCGGCGGCAGGCTCGCCCTCGGCGGGTTCGGCGGGCGCCGACTTCGCCGCTTCCTCGGTGAGGATCGGCACCGGAACGTGCGGCCCGTACTCGCCGAGCAGGGTGTCGACGTCGATCGAGTACTCCTCGGCGGCCTTCGCCTCCAGCTGCTCGATGCGCAGTCGCTGCTCGGCCCGGGCCACCTCGTCGCGGTGCACCTCGCTGGTCAGCCGGTCCAGGTCGCCACCGAGCCGCTTGGCGTCCGCGCGTACCTCGGCCAGCTCGGCCTCCCGCGCGGTCCGCGCCTCAGCCAGCTCGTCGCGGCGGCTCGCGGCCATCGTCAGGGCGCCCGACAGCTGCCCGAGGGCCAGTCGCGCGCCGCTCTCCACGGCTCGCGCGATGCCGGCGCCACGCTCCCGGGCCGCACGCCGCGCGGCAGCCCGTTCTCTCGCGGCCCGTTCGGCCTGCGCCTGGCGCAACAAGGAGTCCGCGCGGCCCGCGATGCTCGAGACGCGTTCCTCACTTGTACGCACAGCGAGGCGGACTTCCATCTCATTCTGCCGAGCCTGTGGCACCGACGCGGCGAGTTGATCGCGTTCGGCCGACGAGGGATCCTCCTCGATCGGGCTGTCCTGCGCCAGTTCGAGGCGCTCCTCCAGCTCGGCGAGGCGTTCGAGGTCTTCTTCGCGGCTGGCGACCGCCTTGTCCCGGGCGACGGCGAGCCGATCCGCCTCGGCTCGGGCCGACCGGGCGGCCGCGCCGAGTTCGGCGAGCTGCCGGGCGACGGCGTTGCGCTCGCCTTCGGCCGCGCGCTTGGCCGCTGCCGCCTCGTCGACCGCCTTCTTGCGTACGGCGATGACTTCGCGGGACGCGGTGATCTGGTGGCGCAGCCGGGACAACTCCGCCTCGGCGGCGGCCCGCTTCTGGTCGGCCTCGTCGACTGCGGCCTGGGTCTCGATGTAGCTGGGTTCCTTGGCCGACCCGCCCGCGGCGGCGTACGCCCCGATGACGTCGCCCTCCGGGGTGACCGCCCGGAGCTGCGGGTACGCCGACACCAGCTCGGTGGCCCGGCGCAGATCGGGAACGACCGCGACCTCGGCGAGTGCCTTGTCCACGGCCGGGCGCAGCTCCTCGGAGCACCGCACGAGGTCGCTCGCCCACCGAGCGCCGTCGGGCAGCGCGACCGCCGGCGGCCGGCTGACTCCACGCCCGCCGACCAGCATCGACGCCCGCCCGGCGTCGGAGATCTTGAGCAGGCGCATCGCCTCGGCGGCCTCGTCGACCCCGGCGACCACGACCGCGTCCGCCAGTCCACCGAGGGCCGCGGCGATCGCGCCCTGATAGCCCGACTCGACGGTGAGCAGGGATGCGACGCTTCCCATCAGCCCCGGTACGTCGCCGGACCGGGCGAGCAGCGCGCCCGCGCCGTCCTTGCGACGCAGTCCGAGGGACAGGGCTTCGGCCCGCGCCCGCCAGCTCGCCGCGTCCTTCTCCGTCGTGCGTTCCGCGTCGGAGAGCAGTTTCAGCTGTTCGTTGGCCTCGGTGAGGGCGGCGGTCGCGACGGCGAGCGCCTCGTCGAGGGCGACGTTGTCCCGATCGGCCTCGGTGGACTCGGCGTTGGCGACGTCCACCTCCTCCTGGGCCTGGCCGGCCCGGGCGGCGGCGTCGGAGTGTGCGGCGCTGAGCCGGGAGATCTCCTCGGCGGCCGTCGTCGTCCGCGTACGCGCGCTGGCGACCTGCCCGGCGAGCTTGGCCAGCCCTTCGCGGCGGTCGGCGATCGCCTTGACCGCGGCGACGAGTGCCTTCTCGGCGGCGGCCAGTTCGTGCTCCAGGCGCTGCCGGGCGGCGACCGCCTCGCCCAGCCGGTCCTTGTCGATCTCCAGCGCCTCGCGGAGCGCGATCTCCTCGTCGCGGACCGCCTCGGCCTCCTCGACGAGCTGGTCGGGGTCGCGCCCGCGCTGCTCGTCCTCGGTCGGGGCGGACAGGTGCCGCAGACGTTCCGCCGCGAGCTGCGCGGTCGACCGGAAGCGCTCCTGCAGAGTGGACATCTGGTACCAGGTGTCCTGAGCGGCTTGCAGAGCCGGCGCGTCAGCGGCGTGGGCCGTCTCCAGCTCGTGCAGCGACCGCTGAGCCTCAGCGTGATCCGCTTCGACCGTACGCCGCCGGTCCCGCAGGGCGGCCTCGTCGGCGATCTCCCGATCCAGGGTGCTGCGCAACGTGTGCAGGTCGTCGGCGAGCAGCCGGAGCCGGGCATCCCGCAGGTCGGCCTGGATGCCGGCGGCCCGGCGAGCGATCTCTGCCTGCCGGCCGAGCGGCTTGAGCTGGCGACGGAGTTCTGTCGTCAAGTCGTTGAGCCGGTTGAGGTTGGCCTGCATCGCGTCGAGCTTCCGCAGCGCCTTCTCCTTGCGCTTGCGGTGCTTCAGTACGCCGGCCGCCTCCTCGATGAACGCGCGGCGGTCCTCGGGCTTGGCGTGCAGGACCGCGTCGAGCTGGCCCTGGCCCACGATGACGTGCATCTCCCGGCCGATGCCGGAGTCGGAGAGCAGCTCCTGGATGTCGATCAGCCGGCACCGGTCGCCGTTGATCTCGTACTCGCTCTCGCCGGAGCGGAACATCCGCCGCGTGATCGACACCTCGGAGTAGTCGATCGGCAGCGCGCCGTCACCATTGTCGATGGTCAGCGTAACCTCGGCCCGGCCCAGCGGCGGGCGGCCGGCGGTCCCGGCGAAGATGACGTCTTCCATCTTGCCGCCGCGCAGTGCCTTGGCGCCCTGCTCGCCGAGCACCCAGGAGATGGCGTCGACCACGTTCGACTTGCCGGAGCCGTTGGGCCCCACCACGCAGGTGATTCCCGGTTCCAGCTGCAGCTTGGTCGTGGAGGCGAAGGACTTGAACCCCTTCGCCGTCAGGGTCTTGAGGTGCACGGGTCTCCGCTGTCTCGTGAAGGTGCAGAGGTGGAGCCTACCCGCTGGGGGTCCGGCGTCGGCGGCGGCGCGGCGGGACGAGGTGCCGCTGCCACCTACCCACTATCCGACAGCCCCACACAAGCGCAGCTCGACCCCACCCTTACTCGCCCACGCTCCACTCACCGTCGCTCCGCTCGCCCACGCTCCACCCGCCGTCGCTCCGCTCACCGTCGCGTTGATCATGGACTTCGCACCCTCGACACGCCGCCGAGACCACAGTTAACTCCATGATCAACGGGGTGGGGCCGGGAGCGGCGGGGGCGAGCAGCCGGTAGGCGGCGAGGCCGGGGGGCGAGCAGCCGGTAGGCGGCGAGGGTAAGGGCGGCGGGGGCGGGGGGATGCAGAGATACAACAGCGCGCCGCCACGAGGTGGCAGGCGCGCTATCAGGTTCTTCGGCCCGGGTCGATCAGGCCATCGCCGTCTCGGCGAGACGGAGGAACTCGTCGTTCTCGCTCCCGGCGACCGCAGCGGCCAGCCGATCGTTCTCCGCCCGCAGGCGAGTGTTCTCGAACTCCAGCGAGTTCACCCGGGCACGCAACTTGGTGACCTCGTCCAGAAGGCGCCGGTCTGGTGCCATCGTGACGTGGCCAAAGAGGGCCTTCGCCATTTCATCTCCTTGTTCTGCGCCACCGGTATGCCGGTCGACACGCGCCCATTTGTCTCGCGGCAGCCGGCCCACGGCGCATGTGGGTGGACACGGTTAGGGCGCGATACGGCGTCGGATTCCATACTCCGCCGATCGGGAGTCGGAGTCAAGCTGCGCCACCCCGTGAGACCCGTTACGCCCTCATCCCGATCTGTCGTGATCTGACACATCGTCTGGGTTGCCCCTGTCCAGCCGTCCGGATAGCTTCGGCGAGTGCACCCCTCCCCCAACAGGCCGATGCACCGGGCTCCGAGCAGGTCACCGCTGCCTTTGGTGCTCGCCTTACTGCTCGCCGCGGCCCTGATCGTCGGGCTTTTCGCCGCCGTCGCGCACTTCGCCCCCAACTTCTCGCCCTCATCGGCATCGGGCGATCCCGGCGTCAATGTCTCATCCTCCGCCTCCGGGTCCCCTGAGCCGGTGGCGACCGTCTCAGGTTCGCCCAGCCCAGTGACCCCCTCGGGGAGTACGTCCCCGGCCTCCGCCTCGCCGAAGCCGTCGCCCACCAAGGCGTCCCCGACCGCGCTGGACAAGATCACGTCGGTCGAGAACAAGGTCTTCGACCTGGTGAACGCCGAACGGGTGAAGGCCGGCTGCGGCAAGCTGCGCAACGACTCCCGCCTGCACAAAGCGGCCCGCTCCTACAGCGCGCTGATGGCGGAGAAGAACTTCTTCAGCCATACCGGCCCGGACGGATCGTCCTTCGTCGACCGGATCGCGGCGACGGGCTACCCGCGCAACGCGGCCGGCGCCGAGAACATCGCGTACGGGTATGCGGACGCGGCGGCCGTGATGAAGGGCTGGATGAACAGCGAGGGGCACCGGGCCAACATCCTCAACTGCGATCTCAAGGCGATCGGCGTCGGGTTGGCATACCGGAAGTCGACACCGTACTGGACGCAGGACTTCGGACGGCAGTAGCACCGCCGGGGCCGCCGTCAACAGGCCTGTCAATTCAGCGACAGTCTCGACTCAAACGGGCAAATCGTTGACGACGGTGTGGGCAGACACCTGACGATCTACGCGCATCCGGTCGCC
Source organism: Hamadaea sp. NPDC051192 (assembly GCF_040682475.1). NCBI lineage: Bacteria > Bacillati > Actinomycetota > Actinomycetes > Micromonosporales > Micromonosporaceae > Hamadaea > Hamadaea sp. NPDC051192. The sequence goes on along the minus strand of NZ_JBFBAZ010000001.1, from coordinate 220,732 downwards.
GGACCCGTCAACGCCGGCGTCCCGCTGGGGTACCTCGACCTCGCCTTCGGCGCGCGTCCGGTCGAGTCGGTCAAGGCCGAACTCGACGAGTGGGGCGCGCAGGCCGTCGGCGGCCTCTTCTTCGACCAAGTCCCGACCAGCCCGTTCTCGATCGGCCCGGTCGCGATGGCCGTACGCGCGGCGCGCCGGTTGGGCTTCGACACGATCCTGCTCAATCCGGGCCGCCCGACGGACAGCCTCTATCGGGGGCTCGGCGCCATCATCTGCACCTTCGAAGGCGACTGGATCGATTACCAGTCCGGCACCGAGGACGGCGTACGCCCCGGTGACGGGCATGTCGTCCACGGCATCCCGGGCGAGAACATGGAGCAGTGCCTGGAGCTGATGCGGGGACGGGGCGCGGCCTGGGGCGTCGCGACGTCGGCCGGCTGCCTCGTTCCGGCGCTGGCCACCGCGTGAGGCAGCGCAGCGGTGAAGAAGATCGTCAAGGTTCTGGCGCTGGGCTCGGCCATCGTCGTCATCTTCATGGTGATCGGCCGCGCCCGGCCTGACCTGCGCGAGTTCAACCCCGACGAGTACGCCCCGGACGAGGTCGCCGTCTTCGACGCGTTCGGGGCCAGTCCCGAAGTGGTGAAAGACGTGCTCGCCGCTGGGCGTACCCCTGTCTGTTATGTGCAGGGACCGGACGTGGACCGCGCGAAGAAAGCCTGCCGGGACAAGGGTTTCGAGCTGTACGTCACCGCACAGTGACCCGGGGCTGAAAGCGCTACTGGCGGCTCGGGCGAGCCCTCCCCGGCGGCTGGCAGCGGGGGCAGCTGAACGAGCTGCGGTTCATGAACGACTCCCGCCGGATCGCGGCCCCGCAGCGCGAGCACGGCTCCCCTTCCCGGCCGTACGCGTTGAGCGACCGGTCGAAGTAGCCGCTCTCGCCGTTGACGTTGACGTAGAGGGCGTCGAAGCTCGTGCCGCCCGCGACCATGGCCTCGGCCATGACGTCCCGGCAGTGGCCGAGGAGGGCGAGCGCGGCGGCCTGGCTGAGCCGGTCGGTGGGCCGCGCGCCGTGGAGCTTGGCCCGCCAGAGCGCCTCGTCGGCGTAGATGTTGCCGACGCCGGAGATCAGAGTCTGGTCGAGCAGCGCGCGCTTGACCTCGGTCTTGCGGGCCCGCAGCGCCGCGGCGACCACAGCGTCGCGGTACGCGGCGTCGAACGGGTCGAGGGCGATGTGCGCGATCTCGTCCGGCAGCTCAGCGCCGCCCCGGGACAGGGCGAGCCCGCCGAACGTCCGCTGGTCGACGAACCGCAGCTCGGATTCGCCGTCCTCGAAGCGGAACCGGATGCGCAGGTGCTTCTCGTCCTCGGCGCCCGGCGGCTGCACGAGGAGCTGGCCGGACATCCCGAGGTGGCCGACGACGGCGTCCCCGCTGTCGAGCGGCAGCCACAGGTACTTGCCACGGCGCCGCGCACCGAGAACCTTGACGCCGCGCAGGGCCGCCGTGAAGTCGTCCGCGCCGGCGATGTGCCGCCGGATCGCGCGTGGATGAAGCACCTCGGCCGCGGCGACCGTCCGGCCGGTGACCCAGCGCTCGATGCCCTGGCGGACGGTCTCGACCTCAGGCAGCTCCGGCATCGGACCCCTCCGCCTCGGGATGACTCTGGTCCACCGCGCGATTGCTCAGCACGAGGAACGCCTCTTCGGCCGAGCGCTGCTCGGCCTCCTTCTTCGTCCGGCCCCGGGAGCCGCCGAACCGCTCGCCGCCGACGACGGCCCAGGCGGTGAACGCCTTCGCGTGGTCCGGGCCCTCCTCGGTGACCTCGTACTCCGGCACGCCCCAGCCGTTCATCGCGGTCAGCTCCTGCAGGCTGGTCTTCCAGTCCAGGCCGACGCCCTTGCGGGCGGACTCGCTCATCAGCGGGTCGAAGAGCTTGAGGATGACCGAGGTGGCGGTCTCGATGCCGTGCTCGATGTAGATCGCGCCCAGCACCGCCTCCAGCGCGTCGGCGAGGATCGAGTCCTTGTCCCGGCCGCCGGTGCCCTCTTCGCCCTTGCCCAGCAACAGGTACGCGCCGAGGCCGTACGGGCTGAGCGTCCGGGAGACGCTGGCCAGGGCTCGCGAGTTCACGACGCTGGCCCGCAGTTTGGCCAGCCGCCCTTCGGCCAGGTCCGGATGGTCGCGGAAGAGGGCGTCGGTGACGACCACGCCCAGGACGGCGTCGCCGAGGAACTCCAGCCGCTCGTTGGTGGGAATGCCGCCGTTCTCGTACGCGTACGACCGGTGGGTGAGCGCTAGCTCCAGGAGCGGTTCCTCGAGCGTGATGCCGAGGGCTTCCTCCAGATGCGACAGTGCTGGACGCTTCTTCACCGGTTGCCCTCCTGCTCCTGCTCGGCCCGGACGTCTCGCTCGGCCCGGATGCGCTGCCCCGCGCGGGTGTGCTCGGCCCGGCCGTCCCGGCGGCTCCGCGCCAGCCGGGCCGCCTCGGCGATCCCTGAAGCCAGGTCGCCGTCGTCGGCCGCGCCGTGGCAGACCACGACCACGCCGGGCACCCCCAGCATCACCGCCGCGCGGGCCATCCCGTGCGACGCTCCGTCCACTCCCACTGTCGCCAGGCGGTACGCGCCTTCGATCCCTTTGAGCAGCACATTACCGGTGAAGCCATCGGTGACCACGACATCGGCCCGGTCGCCGAGGAGAACGTCGTCGCCTTCGACCAGGCCGACGAAGCCGTCCGTCGCCGCGAACGCCTTCTCGGCGGCGCGGCGTACGCGGTCTCCCTTGCCCGGCTCACGGCCGACGGAGAGCAGCCCGATCCGGGGACGGGCCTGTCCAGTGTGCTGCGACCAGTACGCCGTCCCGAGGCCCGCGTGGGTCTGGAGCACCGCGACGGTGCAGTCCATCGAGCCTCCGACGTCGAGGAGCAGTGTCTCCTGACCTGGCCGGACGGTCGGCAACCACGCCGCCAGCGGCGGTTTGCGTACGCCGGACGACCGGCCCAGGGCCAGCACGGCGGCGGTGACCGTGGCGCCGGAGGAGCCCGCGGAGACCATGGCGTCGGCGGCTCCGACCGCCACGGCGTGCGCGGCGGCGCGGATGCTCGTCTCGCGGGAAGCCGCGCGTACCGGGGGATCGGCCATGGCGACGGCACCCGAGACGGCGTGAAGTTCGACCCGCTCGCGATCGGCGGGAGACAGGGCGCGGATCACCGCGTCGGCCGCATCGGGCGGGCCGACCAGGATCAGGCGCAGACCCGGATCGACGGCCAGTGCCTGAAGAGCGCCGCCCACCACGACGGCGGGAGCATCGTCCCCGCCGAGGAGGTCGACGGCGATCTTGACAGGCCCTGACGACGCGTCACCGGCCGGCCCGTTGTCCACGGACCGACCGGCGCGAAGATCGTCTTTCCGGGTGACCTTGAGCGTCACCGGAAAGGCTGTCAGACCGAGAGGACCTGACGGCCGTTGTAGGTGCCGCAGACGGTGCAGGCACCGTGCGGGAGCTTCGGCGACTTGCACTGCGGGCAGGCGACGGTCGCGACAGCGGAGACCTTCCACTGCGCCCGGCGGTGACGGGTGTTGCTGCGCGACATCTTCCGCTTCGGGACAGCCACGGTAGTTACTCCTCAGTGCTCACGGTCAGGTTGCTCAGGGCCGCCCAGCGCGGGTCGACCTGCTCGTGGGTATGACCCTCGGGCAGTTCGTCCCAATGCACCCCGCAGTCGGGGCACAGTCCCGGGCAGTCTTGCTCGCAGAGCGGGTTGACCGGCAGTGCGAGCACCACCGCATCCCGCAGCGCCGGTTCCAGGTCGAACAGGTCGTCCTGAAGCCGGCCGATCTCGTCCTCGTCCGTCGTCTCGTCCGTCGCGGAGTCCGGGTACGCGTAAAGCTCCTGGATCCGCACGGTGATCTCGTCGGTGATCGGGCGCAGGCACCGGCCGCACTCGCCCTCCAGGGCACCGTGTGCGGTGCCGGAGACGAGCACGCCCTCGGAGACGGACTCCATCCTCAGATCGAGGGTGAGGTCGCCGCCTTCCGGCACGCCGATCAGTTCCAAGCCGAGGTCCGCCGGTGCGGGAACGACCAGTTTCAGGGCACGCATCGCCCCCGGGCGGCGCGGCAGCTCCCTCGCATCGAGGACAAGCGGCGCCCGGGCATCGAGGTGCTTCGGCTGATGATCACGCATAGTTAAGACTCCGGCCTAGGTGAGGCCGACGTAGAAGATTACCTGGGCGGCCGGGTCGACGTCCAACTGGGGGTTGGACCTCACAGGGGTCAGAGGGACGGAAGCGGACGTTCGTCCTCACCGGGGACGAACTGCCCGATCTCGCGCAGCGCGTGCATCTTGTCCCGCCCGCGCTCGATCGACGCCAGCGCCCGGGTCAGGAACTGCTCGAAGTTGGCCAGTGCGGTGTCGACGTAGTCGTCGACCTCTTCCCGCAGGCGCTGCGCCTCGGCGCGGGCCTCGGAGATGATCCGGTTGCCCTCGTGCTCGGCCGAGACGGTGATCTCGTGCATCGCGACGAGCCGGTGATGCTCCCGCTCGCCCTCGTTGATGATCCGGTCCGCCTCGCGCTGGCCGGCGTCCAGGATGTTGTCGCGTTCCTCCAGGAGCGCCGCTGCTTTACGCAGCTCGGCGGGAAGATCCGCGCGCAGCTCGTCGAGCACGCCGATCATCTCTCCGCGGTCGACCATGCAGTTGCGCGACATGGGCACCGACCGAGCGCTCTCCACCATGGCGATGATCTCATCGATGCGGTCGAGCGGGTCCACCGAACACTCCTCGTTAGTTGCAGTCGTAGCTGATCCATCATGCGTCGTCTCCGCCATGGATGGGCCGACCGGACGTCCGGCCGCGTGTCGCACGAACGGCCGGGGCGTGTCGCGTCCCGTTTCGTCCGTGATGCACGGTTCAGCTGCTGAATCGGCCGTTACGGGGCCGATCGTCGGGCGACCTAGTGAGCCGGTCGCCGTTGGGCCGGTCGCCGTCGGGCCGGTCGCCGTCGGGCCGGTCGCCGTCGGGCCGGTCGCTGGGGCCGGTCGCTATGGGGCCGGTCGCAGTTTGGCGACGAGACGCTCCTCGACCGCCTTCGGGACGTATTGAGAGACGTCCCCGCCGAGCTTGCAGACCTGCTTCACCAAGCTCGACGCGATGAACGAGTAGAGCGGGTTGGTCGGCATGAACAAGGTCTCGACGCCCGAGAGCCCGATGTTCATCTGCGCCATCTGCAACTCGTAGTCGAAGTCGCTGACCGCGCGCAGGCCCTTGACCACGACCTGCGCGCCCTGCTCGCGGCAGAAGTCCACCAGCAGCCCATGGAAGCCCACGATCCGCAGGTTGGGCGTACTCGCGGTCGCCTCCCGCAGCATCGCGATCCGCTCGTCCACGGTGAACACCGCCGACTTCGACGCGTTGATCAGGACTCCGACGATGACCTCGTCGAAGAGCCGGGCCGACCGGACGATGATGTCCAGATGCCCGTTCGTCATCGGGTCGAACGAACCGGGACAGACTGCACGCCTCATTGCGCTATTCCTTCTGCTGCCGCGTTTACCCCTCGGTCGGCGCGACCGTACCAAAGAGTCGTCTCACCGTAACGGCGTGACCGCTCTCCGGTGATGTGATGCACCCACGGCGGCTCCGGCGACCGCCGGGCGCGCTCGATGACGATCAGGGCGTCGTCGGCCAGCCAGCCCTGCCCGGCCAGCCCGTCGAGGACCGTCTTCAGCTCGTCCTCCCCGATGGCGTACGGGGGATCGGCGAAGACGACGTCGAAGGGACCGCCCGGCGGCGGCCCAGCGACGGCCGCGCTCACCTTCACCGTGAGCAGTTCGGCCGCCGACCCGACACTCAGGGCGGTGAGGTTCGCGCGGATCACCCGGGCAGCCTTCGGGTCGGACTCGACCAGCAACGCGTACGCGGCTCCGCGGGACAACGCCTCCAGGCCGATCGCGCCGGATCCGGCGTACAGGTCGGCGAACCGCAGTCCTTCCAGGTCACCGCCGTGCTCACTGGTCAGGGAGGAGAACAGCGCCTCGCGTACGCGGTCGGCGGTGGGCCGGGTGTTCGGTCCGGCCAGAGTGGTCAGCCGCCGACCGCCGTAGATCCCCGCCACGATTCTGGTCACCCTCTGACGCTACGCGATGTCCGAAAGTAGGAGATGACGTAACGACGTGATGTCGATATCGTTGGCCGACTTTTGTCGTGGATCTCCGGCGCTGGCACCCATTCGGGGAGGCCGTGCCCAACCCCTGGAGAACGGATGACCCCCCACACCTCCGTCCGGCGTGCCCTCGTGGCCGTGGCGGGCGTGGCCTTCGCGCTGCTCGGCGCGGGCCAGGCGCTCGCCTCTGGCCCGGTGCAGACCGGCGACGATCACCACAAGAACCAATTCGTCCTCGAAGGATCCGCCGCGCAGTGCGACACCAGCACCGGCAAATGGCGGGTCACCTGGACCCTCACGAACAAGTGGAACCGGGACGCGACCATCACCGAGGTCCAGTCGGACCCGGCCGGCGACGTGACGGTCGGCGACCCCGCCGTGCCGCTCGCGGGCGCGGTCGTCCCGCAGAAGGACCGCAACGTCAATGGCCAGCTGACCGCGACGCAGCTCGTCGCCGGCGACGCGAAGTCGGCGAAGCTCTCCTTCACCGTGGTCTGGTCCAAGGAGCACGGCAAGCCGAACGACGGTGTGACCGACAAGGTCGGCGAGACCGTCCGGCTGAAGGGCGAGTGCAAGCCGACCGAGCAGTGCGTCAAGGCGGACGCCGCCAAGTACACGCACACCTTCGAGGTCACCGGCTCCACCGCGAGCTCGACCATCAAGCTCGCCGGCGAGCTGCCGCTGTGCTCCGGCCAATCGCAGTCCTTCCTGCTGGTCTCGTACTACGCGCCGTCCTCCTCGGCGACCTGGCCGCAGTACAAGTACGACTCCGTCGTGGGCGTCATCGACGCCGAGCACCCGACCGCCGACCTGAAGGTCAACGTTCCGGCCTGTTACACGCAGGTCGACCTGGTCTGGGGCGACAAGCTCATCAACCCGATGGTGGCCAACGGCGAGCGGTACAACGACCGCAAGCTCGGCTCGTCCGGCGCGCCCGGCAACCGGTCGAAGGGCCCGCAGGCCTGGTTCAACGGCGGTTCGAAGGCCTGTGTCACCCCCGAGGCGACCATGGTCTCGGCCTGTGACGGCACGGTGACCGTCCACCTCGCCAACTCCGGCAAGGACGCCAAGTACGACGCGCCGTTCAAGGTCGTCGCCGGCCTCGACGGCTCGTTCGTCAAGGAGGTCACGGTCCAGCCGGGCAAGTCCGTCGACGTCGTCGTGCCCGCGGACAAGTCCGGGAAGATCTCGGTCAGCTCCGGCAAGGACTTCGTCGCCGAGGGCATGTGGCAGCCCGGCCACTGCACCCCGCCGACCGTGTCCAGCGAGTCCACCTGCGACAAGTTCACCGTCTCGGTGAGCAACCCGGAGGGCAACCTCGCCGCCGACGCCGTCGTCACCTACGGCTCGGAGAGCAAGAAGCTCACGGTCGAGCCCGGCAAGACGGAGACGGTCACGTTCACCCCCGGTGACGCGACCGAGGCCACGGTGAGCTTCCCCGACTTCGACAAGGAAGTCACCGTCACCTACGTGAAGCCGACCGAGTGCGCCGGCGGTACGCCGTCGCCGTCCCCGTCGGCCAGCTCGCCGGGCGTACCGGGGTCGACGACCCCGTCGCCGAGCACCTCGACCTCGACCCCGGGCCTGCCGGTCACGGGTGTCCAGGTCGGCCTGATCGCCGGAGTCGCGGCGCTGCTGCTGGGCGGCGGCGCGGTGCTCCTGATGATGGCGCGCCGGCGGAAGCTGACCGAGATCGAGTAACAGCTCTATGACTGAAGGCGCCGCGATCCCGAGGGGACGCGGCGCCTTCGGCGTATCCGGGGCTCGGCGGCTCACCCTTTTTCGAGGTACTCCGCCCGGTCGTCCGAGACGAGAGCGGCGATCGAGGCCGCCAGCTGAGGATGCTTGGCCAGCTCGGGATCGCCCGTCAGCAATTGCTCGGCCGTCGCCCGCGCGTCGCCGATCATGTCGGCGTCCCGCAACAACGACAGGACCTTGAGATGCGAACGGCGACCGGACTGGGCCGCACCCAGCACGTCGCCCTCACGCCGCTGCTCCAGGTCGATCTCGGCCAGCCGGAAACCGTCGGTGGTGGACGCCACGGCGTCGAGCCGTTCCCGCGCCGGGCTGCCCTCGATCGCCTCGGTCACCAGCAGGCACAAGCCGGGCGCCGACCCCCGGCCGACCCGGCCGCGCAGCTGATGCAGCTGGGAGACGCCGAACCGGTCGGCGTCGAGGATCACCATCATCGTGGCGTTGGGCACGTCGACGCCGACCTCGATGACGGTGGTCGCGATCAGCACGTCGAGGTCGCCCGCCGAGAACGCGCGCATCACCGCGTCCTTCTCGTCCGCGGCCAGCCTTCCGTGCAGCACACCGATCCGCAGGCCCTTCAACGGCCCCTCTGCCAGCAGCGGAGCCACCTCGGTGACGGCGATCGGGGGGCGGCGGCCGTCGTCCTCCGCGCCCGTCGGCTCCGCGTCCTCCTCCGCAGCCGACTCCCCGATCCGCGGGCACACCACGTACGCCTGATGCCCCTTGCCGACCTCTTCGACCATCCGCCGCCAAGCCCGATCGAGGTACGCGGGCTTCTCCGCGGCGGGCACCACATGCGACGCGATCGGCGACCGGCCGCCCGGCAGCTGGGCCAGCGTGGAGACCTCCAGATCGCCGAAGACCGTCATCGCGACCGTCCGCGGAATCGGAGTGGCCGTCATGACGAGCACATGCGGCGGCTGCCCGGCCTTGGCGCGCAACGCGTCCCGCTGCTCGACGCCGAACCGGTGCTGCTCGTCGACCACGACCAGGCCGAGGTCGGCGAAGTCGATGCCGTCGTAGAGCAACGCGTGCGTCCCGACCACCAGACCGGCCCGGCCGTCGGCGATCTCGGCGAGCGCCTGCCGCCGGGCGGCGGCGGGCAGCGAGCCGGTCACCAGGACGATCCGGGTCCCGTCCAGGTCGCCGTCGAGTTCCCCGGCCCGGCCCAGCGGACCGAGCAGCTTGTGCATCGACCGGTGATGCTGCGAGGCCAGCACTTCGGTCGGGGCGAGTAGAACGGCTTGGCCGCCCGCGTCGACGACCTGCAACATGGCCCGTAACGCCACCATCGTCTTGCCCGCGCCGACCTCGCCCTGCAACAGGCGGTGCATCGGATGAGCCGCCGAGATCCCTTCCGACAGCTCCTCGCCGACCGTCTGCTGCCCCTCGGTCAGGGTGAACGGCAACTGGGCGTCGAACCGCTCCAGGAGACCGCCTGACCGGGGCGGACGGGGCACTGCGGGCGACTGCTCGGCGCGTACGCGTCGTTGCACCAGCGTCAGCTGGACGGCGAACGCCTCGTCCCAGGCCAGCCGCTTCTTCGCCGTCGCCAGCGAACCCTGCGACTCGGGGCGGTGGATCTGCCGGAGCGCGGTCGGCAGGTCGACGAGCCTGCGCTCGACCCGGATCTCGCTCGGCATCGGATCCTCGGTGAGCCGCACCGTGTCCAGAACGACGCGTACGCACTTGGCGATGACCCAGGTCGGCAACGCCTTCGCCGCCGGGTAGATCGGGATGAACGCCCCGGCGAACTCCTCCACCTCGGCCTCGGCCGCCAACGCGACCTCGCCGGGATCGGCCCCGTCGTCACCGAGCAGCACGTATTCGGGATGGGCGAGCTGACGCTCCCCCCGGAACTCGCTGACCTTGCCGGCGAACAGACCCCACCGGCCGGGGCGCAGATCCTTCTCCCGCCAGGCCTGGTTGAAGAAGGCCAGCTTGATCCGGCCGCCCGCGTCGTCGCCGACCACCACATCGAGGATGTTGCCCCGGCGGTCGCGCATCCGGCGCTGGTTGGTCGTCAGCACCTGGCCGAGGATGGTCACCTCCTCGCCGACCTCCAGCGATCGGATCGCGGTGTGCTCGCCGCGCTGGTCGTATCGCCGCGGCAGGTGGTAGAGCAGGTCGCCCGCGGTCTCCAGACCGAGATGGCTGGACAGGGCCTTCGCCGTCTTCTCCCCCACCAGCTTCTTCAGGGGCGTCGCCAGCTCGGGCGCGGTCACCGTGGTCATGCGATCACCATCCTTCGGCGGGCGCACAGGCGTGGCGGGTCATTCGACGCCCACGATCAGCGGGTAGTGCGGCTGCCCGCCCGACAGGCATTGGACCTCGGCGAACGGCCAGGCCGTCGCGAGGTGGCCGACGAGCGCCGCCGCCAGCTCGTCGGGCGCGTCCGCTCCGATCAGGAGCGTGACCAGCTCGCCGCCGCCGCCCAGCAACCGGTCCAGCAGATCCTGGCAGACCTGCCCGAGATCCGTGCCGATCACATGCACCTCGCCCTCGACGAGCGCGATCACGTCACCCGGGCGGCATGGCCCGGCCACTGTCAACGCTTCCCGGGCGGCCTTGGTGACCTGGGCGTAGCGGCACTTGCCGGCGGCCTCCGCCATGGCGATGACGTCGTCCTCGAACCGGCGGCCGGAGTCGCGCACGGCCAGCGCCGCGATCGCCTGCACCGGCGACTTCGTCGGCACCACCCGGACCTTGATGCCCTCGTGGTACGCCTCCCCGGCGGCCACCGTCGCGACGGCCTGGGTATCGGGGTCGTTGGGCAGCACCACCACCCGTCCGGCCGCCGCCCGGCGGATCGCCGCCAGCAGCTCGGCCGGGGACGGGTTGGCGCCCACCGTCACCGTCTGCTCGGCCTGGAAGAGGTCCTCGAGCCCGTCGCCGGCCGCGACCACGACGACTCCGCGCGCCTCCGGGTCCAGACACTGCCGCCCGGCGACCTGCTTCGTGAGGTCGGTCACGCCGATCTGGTAGGGCCGGCCCGCCCGGACGCCCGCCTCGATGGCCGCGCCGACGTCGGCCACGTGCACGTGCACCCGCCAGGTGTCCGGCCCGCCGACCACGACGAGGGAGTCGCCGAGCCGGTCGAGTGTGCCCCGCAACCGCTCCACCGCCGGCTCCGGCGCGTCGAGGAGGTATTGCACCTCGTAACCGAATTGGCCGACCGCTTCCTCGGTCGCGGCCGTCGCCGAGTTGATCACCGCCGCGCCGGTGACCTCGGGCAGGTGGCTCTCCTCGCCGGTGACCTCGCCCCGCAAGGCGTCCAGGATCACCACCAGACCGCGACCGCCCGCGTCGACCACGCCGGCCGCGGCGAGCGCGGGGAGCTGCTCGGTCGTCTGCGCCAACGCCCGGACCGCCTTGCCGAGCGCGGCCCCGACGACGTCGGCGAGCGACCCGGCCCGCAGCGCGACGTCGCGCGCCGCCTGAGCCGCCGCGTCGGCGACGCTGAGGATGGTGCCCTCCACGGGGCGGGCGACCGCGGCCCGCGCCGCCTTCGCGCCCTCGCCGAGCCCGGCCGCGACCGCGCCCGGCGAGCCGTCCGCGATGAGGTCGGCGATCCCCCGCAACAGCTGCGCCAGGATGACTCCGGAGTTGCCCCGGGCTCCCATCAACGCGCCGCGCGCCAGCAGCCCGGCGGCCTCCGACGTCGGGGCCGAAGCCGTCTCGTCGGAGTGCACCGCCAGCTCGTCCCGGGCGGCGACCATCGTCAGGTGCATGTTCGTCCCGGTGTCGCCGTCCGGCACCGGATAGACGTTGAGCTGGTCGATCTCCGCCCGATGACGGCCGAGCGCGGTCACCGCCCGCTCGGCGAAGCGCCGCACCGCCGCCGCGTCCAAAACCTCCAGCACGACGCCCAGCCTAGTCGTGACTCCCGACACCCACCCGGCTGCGCGCCCGGCGCACTACGCTAAGCTCTCCCGGTTGCCGGGCGGCCCGATTGGGTGTGTCCGGGTCCGGTCAGGTATCCTGGCCAGGTTGCCCGCTGACGCGGGTCCAGATCCGTCCCCGCTCACCGCGGGGTTTATCCACCTCAGGAGTATCCCGTGGCAAGCGTGTGCGACGTCTGTGGCAAGGGGCCGGGCTTCGGCCACAACGTGTCCCACTCGCACCGGCGGACCAACCGTCGTTGGAACCCCAACATCCAGACGGTTCGCACCCCGGCCGGTGGCGGGACGACCCGCAAGGTCAACGCGTGCACCTCGTGCATCAAGGCCGGCAAGGTCGTCCGGGGCTGATTCCAGCCTGAGCTTCGGCAAAGGCCGCTCGTCGTCGACGGGCGGTCTTTCCGCGTACCCGGGAACCGGTCGGCCCGCGCCACTCGGCCACCCTCGCCACTCGGCCACCCTCGCCACTCGGCAACCCTCGCCACTCGGCCGCCCGCCGCGTTGATCATGGAGTTCGCACCCTCGACACGCCGCCGACACCACAGTTAACTCCATGATCAACGGGGAGAGGTGTGGGAGGGGCGGGCGGCGACGGGGAGAGGTGAGGGAGGGGGGCGGTGGGGAGGGGGCGGGCGGCGGCGGGGAGAGGTGTGGGAGGGGGCGGCGACGGGGAGAGGTGTGGGCGGGAGGGTGGGGTTAGAGGTCGCGGGCCATGCTGACCACGCCGGACTCGTCCTTGTAGAAGCCGTAGTGCTCGGTGTCGGCGTACCCGAGCTTGGCGTAGAGCGCGATCGCCTCGGGCTGCCGGTCGCCCGTCTCCAGGATCATCCGCTTCCGGCCGTGCTCGCGGGCGTTCTCCTCGACCGCCGCCACCAGCGCGCTGGCGACGCCCCGGTTCCGCGCCGCGGGCGCGCAGTAGAGCCGCTTCAGCTCGGCGATCTCCTCGCTCTCGCCGTGACTGCGCCAGCCCGCGCACCCGACGGCCTCCCCCGACAGGTACGCGACCAGGAAACCGCCGTCGGGCGGATCGAACTCCATCGCCTCCACCGGAGCGCCGTCGCTGGAGCCGTAACGCTCCTCCTGATCGGCGTAGATCGCCTGGACGAGACGCTGGGCGACGGGCGAGCCGTAGCGAACGGGACGAATCTGAAGATCACTCACGAGCGTGAGAGTAGATCAAGAGCCGCTGCGGGTGAAGTGGTCCCAGCCCCGTGGTCCGACCCAATCCCGGCCGTCGACGGTGACCCCCTCGCCCCGGCTCACCTTGCCGACGATCAGCCAACCCGGCGGCAGCGACGCGTGCGACGGGAACGTCGCGGCCAGGGCGTGATCCTCCCCGCCGGCCAGAATCCATTGGTACGGGTCGACGCCCAGCGCCCGGGCGGCGTCCCGCAGCTGCTGAGGCAGCCCGAACGCGTCCTTCGTCACGTCGATGTGCACCTCGCTGGCCTTCGCGATGTGCCCGAGATCGGCCAGCAGCCCGTCGGAGACGTCGATCATGCTGGTCGCGCCCGCGATCGCGGCGGCGGGACCGGCCCGATAGTCGACCTCCGGCCGCCGGTACGCGTCGACGAGGATCTTCGGCGTCCGGAACCCCCGCGACAGGACGGTGTACCCGGCAGCGGCGCAGCCGACCCGCCCCGCCAAGGCCACTACGTCACCCGGGCTCGCCCCACTGCGTACCACTGGATCTCGCCCTTGGAGATCGCCGAGTGCCGTAACCACGATCGTGAGCAGCGCGGAGGAGGTCGTGTCCCCACCCACCACGCTGGCGCCGACGAGGCCGGCCTCGTCCGCGACGCCCTCGGCGAACTCCTCGGCCCACTGGACCGGCAGGTCGCCCGGCGCGCAGAGGGCCACCAGCAGTGCGGTCGGCACCGCGCCCATCGCCGCGACGTCGGCGAGATTCGCGGCGGCGGCCCGGTGCCCCACGTCGGCCGCGTCACACCAGTCCCGGCGGAAATGCCGGCCCTCGACGAGCGCGTCCGTGCAGGCCACGACGCGGCCGTCCGGCGCCGCGACGATCGCGGCGTCGTCCCCGGGGCCCAGCAGACTGATCTCGCCCTGGGGCAGGCGCGCCGTCATTCGATCGATGAGACCGAACTCTCCTGTGCCGTTTAACCGGACACCGGAAGAAACACGTCTGTCACGTGCGGTAGCTTCAACGTCGTGGTCCACGCCTACATCCTGATTCAGACCGAGGTCGGTCGGGCTCGCGACGTGGCCGCCGAGATCGAGAAGATCCCGGGTGTGGTCCGCGTCGACGCGGTCACCGGTCCGTACGACGTCGTCGTGCTCACCGAAAGCCCCAACGTCGACGAACTCGGCCGGTTGATTATCAGTAAAGTGCAGGCCGTGCCCGGCATCACCCGTACCCTGACCTGCTCGGTGGTCAAGCTTTGAGCCCACGCCTCCTCGCGGCCCTCGTCGCCGTGCCGGTCGCGCTGCTGACCGGCGCGGTCGTGTTCGCCATGGGCATGCCCGGCAACACTTCCGAACAGCCCAACGCGACGGCGACCGGTCCGGTGACCGTCGCCGACCGGCAACTGGGCGAACGAGCCACCGTCGTCTGCCGCGCGCTGGTCGCCAAGCTGCCCGATCGCGTACGCACCGCCGCCCGTCGCCCCGTCACCGCCGGGTCGGAGCAGAACGCGGCGTACGGCGATCCCGCGCTCGTCGTGTCGTGCGGCGTGCCGGCGCCGAGCTTCCCCAGCACCGACGACGTCTGGCTGCTCAACGGAGTCTGCTGGCACGCCACCGAGGACTCCGGCTCGACCGTCTGGCAGACCGTCGATCGGGAGATCCCGGTGCAGGTCAGTGTCCCCGGCGCGAAGGACGGCTCGTCGCAGTGGGTGATCGGGCTGACCACCGCCATCGGGTCCACCGTACCGAGCGCCTCGACCACGCCCAGTGGGTGTACCACCGCGGCCGTGCCGACGGCGTCGATCTCGGCTGCCGCCGGGTCCTGACCGCGCGCCTTCGAACCCGGTCGAAACTGCGCTGCGGGGATGATCACGCCGTGAGCAGCGGGTAGGGTCAGCGGCGTGAGTGAGACGCCCCGGAAGACCCGGGTCGCCGTGATCTTCGGCGGCCGTAGCACCGAGCACGCCATCTCCGCCGTCAGCGCGGGCAGCATCCTGGCCGCGCTGGATCCGGCGGAGTACGAGGTGGTGCCGATCGGCATCACCCGCGAAGGGCGCTGGGTCCTCACCTCGGGCGATCCGTCGCAGCTGTCCATCGCGGCGGCGGACGGCCGGGCGCGGCTACCCGAGATCACCGCCGAATCCGGCCACCAGATCATCCTGCCCGGCGACCCGACCGGCTCCGACCTCGTCATGGCCTCCCGGGGGGAACTGACCACGTTGGAGCCCAGCCACGGCTCGACCGCGCTGGCCGACATCGACGTGGTCTTCCCGGCGCTGCACGGGGCGTACGGGGAGGACGGCACGATCCAGGGTCTGCTGGAGATGGCCGGAATCCCCTACGTGGGCGCGAACGTCTTCGCGTCGGCGGCGGCGATGGACAAGGAGTTCACCAAGAAGCTCGCTCTGGTCGACGGCATCCCGGTCGGCCCGTACGCCGTCCTCCGCGCCGGTCAGTCGCTGACCGAACAGGACAAGGAGCGGCTGGGACTGCCAGTCTTCGTCAAGCCGTCCCGAGCCGGGTCCAGCTTCGGCATCACCCGGGTCAACGACTGGGCCGACCTCGACACCGCGATCGCCACCGCGCGCGCCATCGACCCCAAGGTTCTCGTCGAAGCCGCGATCTTCGGCCGCGAGATCGAATGCGGTGTGCTGGAAGGCGAGTTCGGCGGGGCGCCGGAGGCGTCGACGCTGGCCGAGGTCCACGTCAGCCAGGACCACGTCTTCTACGACTTCGAGGCGAAGTACCTCGAGGACGCCACGACCTTCGACATCCCCGCCGACCTGCCGCCGCACGTGACGGCCCGCATCCAGGAGTTGGCGAGGCGTACGTTCAGCGCGCTCGACTGCGCCGGCCTGGCTCGGGTGGACTTCTTCGTGGCGAACGACGGCGAGGTCTACCTCAACGAGATCAACACCATGCCGGGGTTCACGCCGACGAGCATGTTCCCCCGGATGTGGGCGGCCAGCGGAGTGGACTACCCCAAGCTGGTCACCCGGTTGGTGCGTACCGCCCTGCGCCGGGGCACCGGCCTGCACTGAGCGGCTCGTTGATCATCGTCTCGCGGGATCGATCAGGGACTAGTGGACACGACACGCCGGTCGATCACGACCGGTAGTTCATGATCACGCGGAAAGACCCCGGTCACGCGGGCAGGGCCGAGGTGAAGTCGGCCAGCAGGTCGTCGGTGTCCTCGATGCCGCAGGACAGCCGGACGAATCCGGGCGTGGTCCGGTCGCCCCACTGTTCCCGCCGGTCGGCGGTCGTGTGGAGGCCGCCGAAGCTGGTCGCGGCGGTCACCAGTTTCGACGCCCGGAGGAAGTCGGCGACGGCGGCGGCTGAGGGCAGGGTGAAGCCGATGATGCCGGGGATTCGGCGCATCTGCCGCGTCGCGACGGCGTACGAGGGGTCGGTGGGCAGGCCGGGCCAGCGCACGCCGGTCACCGCCGGATGTTCGAGGAGGAACGTCGCCAGCGCGCGGGCGTTCGCGGTCTGCTGCCGCAACCGCAGGTCGAGTGTGGACAGCGAGCGCCGGGCCAGCCAGGCGTCGAACGGGCTCGGAATCGCGCCGCCGAGGGTACGCCAGGAGGCCATGGCCTCGTAGCGCGCCGCCGAGCGCGTCGAGACGTAGCCCAGCAGCAGGTCGGAGTGCCCGCTGAGGGCCTTGGTCCCGGAGGCGACCGAGATGTCCGCGCCCAGGTCCAGGGGGCGCTGGCCCAAGGGCGTCGCGGCCGTGTTGTCGACCGCGACGAGCGTGCCGGCCGCGTGCGCCGCCGCGCTGACCTCGGCGATGTCGACGACGTCCAGCGACGGGTTCGCGGGCGATTCCAGCAGCACGAGGCGTACGCCGTCGAAGGACGGATAGGGCCCGGCGGTGGGCGCCTCGACCACGCTGATCCCGGACGACGTGAGGAACGACGACGCGAACGTACGCACGTTGTAGTACCCGTCGGCGGGCAGCATCACGGTGTCGCCGGGACGCAGGACCGTCATGAGCACGGCTGAGACGGCTGCCTGGCCGCTGGGGAAGGCGAGGGTGTCCCCACCTTCCAGATCGGCGATCGCGGCCTCCAGTACGCGTCTGGTCGGGTTGTCGCCCCGTCCGTAGCCGTCGGTGCCGGGTTCGTACCCGTCTGGGGGCAGTGCGTACGGGGCGGCGAAGACCGGCCCCGGCTGCAGCGGATCGCCGGGCGACAGCGCCGGCACGCCGGCGTGGACGCAGCGGGTGGAGTCGCCGAGTGTGCTCATGGCGCGAGACTAACGCCCCTCACCCCCGCCGAGGACCGCTGACAGGGGTGATCTTGAACAGAAAACGTCGCCCCGGCGACGGCGACCGTTCAAGATCCAAAACCGAAGGATCCAGAGCGCGACTACTCCGCCTTGACCTCACGAGTCATCAGCGACCGGACGGCCACCCGCGGATCGAGTCCTTCGTGGCAGACCCGCTCGACCTGTTCGGTGATCGGCATCTCGACTCCGTGGGCGCGGGCCAGGTCCCGGATGGACAGGCAGCTCTTCACGCCTTCCACGGTGTACTTGGCCGCCTCTTGGGCCTGTTCCAGGGTCATGCCCCGGCCGAGGTACTCGCCGAAGGTGTGGTTGCGCGACAACGGGGACGAGCACGTCGCCACCAGGTCGCCCAGCCCGGCCAGGCCGGAGAAGGTGAGCGGGTCCGCGCCGAGCGCGACGCCGAGGCGGGCGGTCTCGGCCAGTCCCCGGGTGATGAGGGAGGCACGGGTGTTGTCGCCCATGCCCATCGCCTGCGCCATCCCGTACGCCAAGGCGATGACGTTCTTGACGGCCCCGCCGAGTTCACAGCCGACCACGTCGTCGTTGGTGTAAGGCCGGAAGTAGGGCGTGAACACGGCCTTCTGCACGCGGGCGGCCCGGTCGATGTCCTCGCAGGCGACGACGGTGGCGGTCGGCTGCTCGGCGGCGATCTCGGGGGCGAGGTTGGGCCCGGTGACGACCGCGACCCGGTCCGGCTTGACCCCGGTGACCTCGACGATGACCTGGCTCATCCGCAGGGTCGTGCCGAGTTCGACGCCCTTCATCAGCGAGACGACCGTCGAATCGGAGTCCAGGTGCGGCCCGACCGACCCCAGCACCGACCGCAACGTCTGGGACGGCACCGACAGGACCACGAGCTCGGCGTCCCGCAACGCCTCGAAGACGTCGGTGGTGGCCGTGACCCGAGAGCCGATCTGGCCCTCCATGTAGCCCGGATTCACGCCGGTGGCGGCGATCGCCGAGACGACGGAGGACCGGCGGGCCCACAGGACCACGTCGTTCCCGGCGTCGTTCAGGACCTTGGCGAACGTGGTGCCCCAGGATCCGGCACCCAGGACGGCGGCTCTCACGCCTGCCCCTTTCCAGCGCGAGAAGGGATGTAGATGGGCGGCGGCGTCTCGCCCCGCATCTCGCCGACCAGCTCGCGGATGCGGTTCATGATCTCGTCGGTCATCTCGTCCAGCACCGCCCGGGTGGGTTCGGCGTCGGCCCACTCGCTCAGATCGACCGGTGGACCGGCCCAGACCGACACCGGCACGCGGCTCAGCCGGAACTTCTTCGTTCGGGGATCGAAGAGCCGCTGCGCGCCGTCCTGTGCCACCGGGATGACCGGCGCGCCGGTGGCCAGCGCCAGCCGGGCCACCCCGGTCTTGCCCTTCATCGGCCAGAGGTCGGGCTCGCGGGTCGTCGTGCCCTCGGGGTAGATCACGACGCAGTCGCCCGCGTGCACGGCCGAGATCGCCGCGTCGAGCGCCTTGCCGGCGTCGACCGTGCCGCGGAACACCGGGATCTGACGGCACCAGTGGAGGATCTTGCCGGCCACCGGGATGCGGAACACGCTTTCCTTGGCGAGGAACTCCGGCCAGCGTCCGCTGTCGTAGACGTAGTGGGCGGCGGTGAACGGATCGGCGTGCGAGACGTGGTTGAACGCGAGGATGACCCCGCCGGTCGCCGGAATGTGCTCGAACCCTCGCCAGTCGCGCCGGGACAGCGCCGCCATCAGGGGCTTCACCAAGATCACCGCGAATCGCGGCCAGAATCCCAGTTTGCGCACGCCTCCGCCTTTCCCGCACCCGTCGAGGAGTCATCATGCCTGCCCGACCGGGGCGGCGGCCAGTCAGACTGGCAAGATGCTGCCGGTGGGATGGTCGCTGCTCGTGCCGCTCAAGGCACTGCCGGGGGCGAAGACCAGGCTGCGCGGCGCGCTCGCCGGAGTGGGTCACGAACGACTCGTCGTGGCTCTCGCTCTTTCGACGGTACGCGCAGCGCAGCGCGCCGAAGGCGTAGCGGAGGTCGTCGTGGTGACCGGGGATGAGCGGCTCCGCCGCGAGCTGACGCCGTTGGGCGTACGGTTCGCCGACGACGCCGGGTCGCTCAACGGTTCCCTCGTGGCGGCGGCCGAAGCCCGAGCCGGTCGGCCCGTCGCCGCCCTGACCGGGGACGTCCCGGCGCTGCGCCCGGTCGAATTGGCGGAGGCGCTGGCGCTGGCCGAGGTCCGGTCGTTCGTCCCGGACCTGCCCGGCGACGGCACCGTCCTGCTCGCCGCCCCCGCCGGTGCGACGCTGCGCCCCTTGTTCGGCCCCGATTCGGCGGCCGCGCACGCGCGCTCCGGAGCCAACCGGCTCGACGGACTGTGGCCGACCCTTCGCCGCGACGTGGACACCCCGGCCGATCTGGCAGATGCCGTAGACCTGGGTTGGATCCCCGATCTCTCCTAGGGCCTGCCGCTCGGATCTCGCGAGTCGGTGGCGGTGTCCAGGCGGCGACTCGGCTAGCTTGATCTTCGCCGTCAGGCTGGTTGTCCTGCCGGCGAAGATCAAGCGACGCCGATCGTCGTCTGGGCCCGCCAACGGCCGCGAACGATCCGAGCGACAGGCCCTACGCTTGAGGCATGCCACGCACGGCCGCTGCGGTCCTGCGACGGGCTGCCGACGGCTGCGCCGACCGGCTGCTCGCCGCGCAGCCGGTGATTCGCGCGGACAGCCTGATGCCGGACGGCGACACCCCGGTGCATAACGCCCGGGTGGCCTGCCGCCGGCTGCGTTCCGATGTGCGTACCTTCCGGAGACTGCTGGACGAACCGTGGACCCGGCGCGTGCGGGCGAATCTGAAATGGCTCGCGGATCTGCTGGGGGCGGCCCGCGACGCGGAGGTCCTGCGGGCCCGGCTGCGCGAGACCGCGTCGCCGGGGAGCCACTGGGACGAGCCGCCAGGAGGGCGGCCGGCCCTGGCCGTGGGCGCGTTCGACGAGGCGCTCCGGGAGCGGGCGGTGAGCGCCCGCGCGGACCTGTTGGTGGCATTGGACAGCGCACGCTTCCCGCTGCTGGTGGCGATGCTGGGCGAGCCCGGGTTCCGGGGCCGGGCCCGGCGACCGGCCGCCGACGTCCTGCCCGCGCTGGCGGACGTCCAGGTGTGGAAGTACGAGGACGCCGTGGCCGACCTGACCGACGAGGCGCCGGACGAGCAGTGGCACGAGGTCCGCATCCTGGCCAAGCGCGCCCGGTACGCCGTGGACCTGGCCGGTCGCCGCCGGGAGGCCAAGCAGTTGGCCAAGGTGCAGAGCCTGCTCGGCGAGCACCAGGACGCAGTGGTGGCCGCCGAGGCCTGGCGCGAGCTGAGCTCGGCCGACCCGGAGACCGCCCTGCGCCTGATCGAACGGGAACGCGCCGCCGCCGAACGGGCGCGGGCCGCCTTCCTCGCCACGCCGTCGATCCCCGGTCGGTAGGCTGACCCCATGCAGGGCACCGTTTCGGAGTTCGATCCGCAGACCCGTGCCGGAGCGGTGCTGCTCGACGACGGCACCGAGGTCCGGTTCTCACCGGCCGCGTTCGCCGCGGGCGGGCTGCGGCTGCTGCGCCTCGGGCAGCGGCTCCGGCTGGAACACGACGAAGCCGGCGAGGTCGTGCGCGTGACGTTACCCACGCTGCCCTGAGCCGAGTTGTGGGAAGTTCACCTTCGCGTCACCTGGGCCTGGCAAGAATGAGTAGGTGAGCTCCTCCGCACCAGTCGCCACCCCCGCCGCCGACCTGCCCGAGGATCGGTTCCTCAACCGCGAGCTGTCCTGGCTCGATTTCAACGCCCGCGTCCTCGCCCTCGGCGAGGATCCCGCCACCCCGCTGCTGGAACGGGCGAAGTTCCTCGCCATCTTCGCGACCAACCTCGACGAGTTCTTCATGGTCCGCTTCGCCGCGCTGCAACGGCGCTGGCAGACCGGCCTGCCGCTGCGGGGGGCCGACCGCAAGCCGGCCGCGCGGCAGCAGCTCGACCTGGTGACGTCGCGGGCCGCCGAGCTGGTGGCCCGGCACGCCGCGTGCTTCGAGGAACACGTACGCCCGGAGCTGGAGAACGCCGGGATCGTGGTCGAACGGTGGAGCAAGCTCTCCGAGGAGGAGCAGGCGCGGCTCCACGAGTACTTCCTGGAGCACCTGTTCCCGGTGCTGACCCCGCTCGCGGTCGACCCGGCGCACCCGTTCCCGTACATCTCGGGGCTGTCGCTCAACCTCGCCGTGGTCATCCGCGACCCCGACGGCGGCCCCGACCTGTTCGCCCGGGTGAAGGTCCCGGCGAACGTCCCCCGGTTCACCGGGCTCGGCCACGGGCGCTACATCGCGGTCGAGGAGCTGATCGCGGTCCACCTCGACCGGCTGTTCCCCGGCATGTCCATCGTGGAGCATCACCTGTTCCGGGTGACCCGCAACGCCGAGGTCGAGATCGAGGAGGACCGGGACGAGGACCTGCTGCAGGCGCTGGAACGGGAACTGGCCCGGCGGCGCTTCGGTCCCCCGGTACGCCTGGAGGTCGCCGAGGGGATCAGCCCGGACGTCCTGGAGACCCTGGTCCGGGAACTCGACATGGACGAGCGCGACGTGTATCGCGTACCGGGGTTGCCGGATCTGTCTGCGCTGTGGCAGATCTACGAGGAAGCGGATCGACCGGAGTTGAAGGAACCGAGCTTCGTCCCGCCGACGCATCCCCGCCTGCGCGACGGCGAACGCAGCATCTTCTCGGTCATCCGGGACGGCGACATCCTGGTGCACCACCCGTACCACTCGTTCTCGACGAGCGTGCAGCGGTTCATCGAGCAGGCCGCGGCCGACCCCCACGTGCTGGCCATCAAGCAGACCCTCTACCGGACCAGCGGCGACTCCCCCATCGTGGACGCGCTCGTGGACGCGGCCGAGGCCGGCAAGCAGGTCGTCGTGGTGGTCGAGGTGAAGGCCCGGTTCGACGAGTGGGCCAACATCGGCTGGGCCCGGACCTTGGAGCGCGCCGGCTGCCACGTGGTCTACGGGCTGGTCGGATTGAAGACACACGCGAAGATCGCCCTCGTCGTCCGGGAGGAGGGCGCGATCCTGCGCCGCTATTGCCACGTCGGGACCGGCAACTACCACCCGAAGACGGCTCGGCTCTACGAGGACTTCGGCCTGCTGACGGCCGCGCCGGAGGTGGGCGAGGACGTCACGGAGCTGTTCAACCGCCTCACCGGTTACGGGCGGCCGCCGTCGTACCGGCGGCTCCTGGTCGCGCCGGAAGGCGTCCGATCCGGTCTCCTGGAGCTGATCGAGGGCCAGGCTCGGCGTGGTCGCCGGGGACTGGTGCAGATGAAGGTGAACTCACTCGTCGACGAGGACGTCGTGGACGCCCTGTACGCCGCCTCCCGGGCCGGAACGCAGGTGGATCTGGTCGTCCGCGGCATGTGCACCCTGCGGCCCGGCGTACGCGGCCTGTCGGATCGCATCCGGGTGCGCTCGGTGCTGGGCCGGTTCCTGGAGCATTCCCGGGTCTTCCGCTTCGGCCAGGGCGCGGTGGCCCAGTGGTGGCTGGGCTCCGCCGACGTCATGCGCCGCAACCTCGACCAACGGGTGGAGGCGCTCGTCCGGGTCACCGATCCGGTCTCGGTCCAGCAGCTCAGCTCGATGATGGAGCTGTACCTCACCGACGAGTCCGGCGGGTTCGATCTCGCCCCGGACGGGGTGTGGCATCGGCGTACCGGCCTGGATCCGCAGAAGTTGCTGCTCACCGGGGCGACCGCCCAGAACACCTGACGGGTATGCGAACAGGCGCCCGTGGTCGCACGGGCGCCTGTCAGGTAGGGACTTGCTCAGCGTCGAGCAGCCTTCTTAGCCGGAGCCTTCTTGGCGGGCGCCTTCTTCGCCGTCGCCTTGGCAGCCGACTTCGCGGGGGCCTTCTTCGCCACAGTCGCCTTGGTCGCGGCCTTCTTGGCCGGAGCCTTCTTCGCCGCCACCGACTTCTTGGCGGGCGCCGACTTGGTCGTGGCCTTCTTCGCCGGAGCCGTCTTCTTGGCGGCGGCGGCCTTGGTCGCGGTCGCCTTCTTGGCGGGCGCCGCCTTCTTCGTAGCGGCCTTGACAGCAGTGGTCTTCTTGGCTGCCGCCGTCGCCGTGGTCTTCTTGGCGGCCGCGGTCTTCTTGGCCGCGGTGGTCGCCGTCTTCTTCGCGGCGGCGGGCTGCTTGCCGCTCGCCACCGCCTCCTTGAAGCCGGCGCCGGCGCGGAACGCCGGAACGGCCGTCTTCGGCACCTTCACCGCTTCGCCGGTGCGCGGGTTACGCGCCGTCCGGGCGGCCCGCTGCCGCTTCTCGAAGACACCGAATCCGGTCAGCGACACCTTGTCGCCCTTGGTGACAGCGGTTTCGATTTCGGCCAGAACGGCGTCCAGCGCGGCGGTTGCGGTCTTCTTATCCCCCAACCGGGCGGCCAGTGCCTCGATGAGCTCGGCCTTGTTCACGGTTCCCTCCCGAGTGTTTCCTTACTGGACTTTCAACCAGTCATTCTTCGCGCACGCTAAGCCCTGCCATACACATTTCCAAACACGTGACGGGTAAACGGCATTTGTGTCGCGCGTATGTCTCTAACTGGCAGTGTGCAACAAAAGTGAGGCCCGCGCTCGTTGAGCGCGGGCCTCAGGCATTCGTGGAGTCAGGCGACAACCGGTTGGTACACCGGGCGTGTGGCCTCGAAAGCGGTGATCGAATCGGCGTGCAGAAGGGTCAGGCCGATGTCGTCCAAGCCCTCCAGCAACCGCCAACGACTGAAGTCATCCAGCTCGAAAGCCCAGGTAGAAGCCCCGGCGCGGACTTCTCGCGCGGCGAGGTCCACTGTCACCTCCGCCGTCGGGTCGGATTCCGAACGGGCCCAAAGACTTTCGACTGCGTCGATGGGAAGCTCGACCGTCAACAGGCCTTGCTTCAACGAATTCCCCCGGAAGATGTCACCGAATCGGGGGGCTATGACGACCCGGAAGCCCCAGTCACGCAGGGCCCACACGGCGTGTTCCCGGGAGGAGCCGGTGCCGAATTCGGGGCCGGCGACCAGAATCGTGGCGGCGGCGTACGCCGGGTCGTTGAGCACGAAGGCGGGATCCTCGCGCCAGGCGCTGAACAGTCCGTCCTCGAACCCGGTGCGGGTGACCCGCTTCAGGTAAACCGCCGGGATGATCTGATCCGTGTCCACGTTAGAGCGGCGCAGTGGGACCGCCGCACCGGTGTGGCTGGTGAACTTGTCCATGTCTCGTGTTCCTCGGTTCCCTCGGTCAGGCCAGGTCGGCGGGCGCGGCCAGGCGGCCCGTGACGGCGGTGGCGGCGGCGACGGGCGGCGAGACGAGATGCGTACGCCCACCCTTGCCCTGCCGGCCTTCGAAGTTGCGGTTCGAGGTGGAGGCCGAGCGCTGCCCCGGCTTCAGCGTGTCCGGGTTCATCCCCAGGCACATCGAGCACCCCGCGAACCGCCATTCGGCGCCCGCCTCGGTGAACACCTGGTCCAGTCCTTCGGCCTCGGCGGCCGCCCGGACCGCGGCGGAACCGGGGACGACCAGCATGCGTACGCCCTCGGCCACCTTGCGGCCCTTCAGCACGCCCGCGGCGGCCCGCAGGTCCTCCAGCCGCCCGTTCGTGCAGGAGCCGACGAAGACCACGTCGACCTCGACATCCCGCAACTTCTGCCCCGGGGTGAGCCCCATGTACGCCAGCGCCCGCTCGGCGGCGGCCTTCTCGCCTTCGTCCACGAACGACTCGGGGTCCGGCACGGCGGCGTCCAGCGGCGCGCCCTGGCCCGGGTTGGTGCCCCAGGTGACGAACGGGGTGACCTGGCTGACGTCCAGGGTCACCTCGCGGTCGAAGACCGCACCGTCGTCGGTGCGCAAGGTACGCCAGTGCTCCACGGCCGCGTCCCAGGCGTCGCCCTGCGGCGCGAACCGGCGGCCCTTGAGCCAGGCGAAGGTGGTCTCGTCCGGCGCGATGAGGCCCGCCTTGGCGCCCCACTCGATGGACATGTTCGAGATGGTCATCCGGCCCTCCATGGAGAGCTGCTCGATGACCGGGCCGCGGTACTCCACCACGTAGCCACGTCCGCCGCCGGTGCCGACCTGCGTGATCAGCGCCAGGATCAGGTCCTTGGCGGTCACGCCGGGCCGCAGTTCGCCGACGAAGTTCACGGCCATCTGCTTCGGCCGCGCCTGCGGCAGCGTCTGCGTGGCGAGGACGTGCTCGACCTCACTGGTGCCGATGCCGAAGGCCAGCGCGCCGAACGCGCCGTGCGTCGAGGTGTGCGAGTCGCCGCAGACGATCGTCGTGCCGGGCTGCGTCAGGCCCTGCTGCGGCCCCATGACGTGGACCACGCCCTGCTCGGGGTCGCCCAGCGGGTGCAGCTTGACGCCGAACTCCGCGCAGTTGCGGCGCAGCGTCTCGATCTGGGTCCGGCTGACCGGATCGGCGATCGTGAGGAGGTTGTCCGTGGGGGTGTTGTGATCCTCGGTCGCGATCGTGAGATCGGGCCGCCGCACCGGGCGGCCGGCCATCCGCAGGCCGTCGAAGGCTTGCGGGCTGGTCACCTCATGGAGCAGATGCAGGTCGATGTAAAGCAGATCGGGTTCGCCGGCTGCGGATCGGACTACGTGCGCGTCCCAGACCTTCTGGGCCAACGTCTTGGTCACTGTTACTCCCACCATATGGACATCCCAGCTTTTGGGAGGTATGTTTCGGTGTGTGGGACACAGTATGTCTGGCGTGGGCGTCCTTGACAAGGCGGTAGTGATTCTGGCCGCCTGCGTCGACGGCGCGAGCCTCGCTGAACTCGTCGATCGCACCAAGCTGCCGCGGGCAACGGCGCACCGGCTGGCGCAGGCCCTGGAGATCCATCGCATGCTGGTACGCGACACGCAGGGCCGCTGGCGCCCGGGGCCCCGGCTCGGGGAGCTCGCCAACGCCGCGCCCGACGTCCTGCTGACCGCCGCCGAGCCGCTCCTGGCCGCCTTGCGCGACAACACGGGCGAAAGCGCCCAGCTCTACCTCCGTCGAGCGGACGAGCGCATCTGCGTGGCCGCCGCCGAGCGGGCCTCCGGTCTGCGCGACACCGTGCCGGTCGGTTCGATACTGCCGATGACGGCTGGTTCGGCAGCACAGGTGCTGCTGGCCTGGGAGCCGCCCGAGGCGGTCATGCCGCTGCTGCCGCGCTGCAAGTTCACCGGAAAGACCCTCGCCGAGGTACGCCGTCGTGGCTGGGCGCAGTCGGTCGCCGAACGGGAAGCCGGTGTGGCCAGCGTCTCCGCCCCGATCCGGGACCGCACCGGCCGGGTGATCGCCGCGATCAGCGTCTCCGGCCCGATCGAGCGCCTCGGCCGCCGGCCCGGCGACCGGCACGCGATGGCGGTCGTCCGCGCCGGCCAGCGCCTCTCCGGCCTCTGACCTTCCAGCTCGCCGGCGCTGGATCGCCGATCCGCTTTGGCACTGGATCAGGGATCTGTGTCGAATCTTGAGCCAAGATTCGACACAGATCCCTGATCCAGCCGATAAAGGTCGGCGTGGACGGGACGCCCATACCCGTCGGCGTGGACGGGACGGTGGCGAGCAGAGGAGAGCAACGAAAAGCGCCGCACTCGGAAGAGTGCGGCGCTTGTTTGTAGCCCCGACCGGATTCGAACCGGCGCTACCGCCTTGAGAGGGCGTCTACCTCGGAAATCAGGCTCTCAATGATCATGGCTGACTGCCGTTCAGCACGGACGCGATGCCATCCGTTGCGGCCTGTTGTTGATCTCTGCGAGCGCTCGGGATGACGATCCGCTGACGTCTGCACACCGTGACCGTATCGACCGGTGTCGTTAGCCCGTGCCCATCGCACTGAATGAGGCTGCCGCTCAAGCGGGTACGCCGTAGTCGGCGCGCCGCTCGTAGGATGCGCAGGTGGCTGAGGCAACCCGTGCAACCAAGAAGCGCCGCTGGACCATCGTCCTCGCCATGATTGCGCTGTTCACTGTGATCGGTCCGGTCTGCTGCTGTTGGAGCTGGTGGAATCAGAGTCCCGACTTCGTATGGGCCCTCTTCCGTGACTCCCGCGAATACCCCCGCGTAGACGGTCCGATGCACATCACGAAGGGCGACGGCGACTTGGAGAAGGATCTGCTGCCCCACTTCCTGGTGAAGCTGCCTTGTGGCGTCGAGCACCTGCGCTTCGCCGAGTGGGAGGACTACGGCTCGATGGGCCAGCTGTTCCTACACTTCGACACCTCGCCTGAGTGCCTTGATGCCTTCCTTCGCCACAACGCGCTATTCCCCACCGAGAACTTCACGTTTCCTCCGCTGAACGTCCCGAAGGAGTACGGGTGGACCATCTACTCGTCGAACTCCACCTATGTCGGCACGCCATCCGAAAGCGTCCGGCTCAGCGCTTCGGTCGATCTTCGGTCAGGGCAGCCCTCCGTGTATGTGATCTCCGAGCACCGTTAGAGCCTCAGACGACTCGTCTCGTGGCCGTGGCTGACGGCCGGAGGAGGTGGCCCCGCCCCCTCGAAGTCGGTGAGCGCCTTCCCAGGGGCGTCGCGCCCGTCGTTGGTCGCGGCGGGGGTCGCGCCTGACCGTGGGGTCGCGCTAGCGCGACCCCACCGCGACTGGCCTCGATCCCGCTTGACTTGCGCAAACGTCCGAAGGTCGCGGGTCGCGGCTTTGCCGGCCGAGCCGCGAAATCAGCCTCAGTGGCTCGCTATGGCCTTCCGTGCCGCAACGCGACCGCCCAAGAAATGGATGCCATCTCCCACCGTGGCGTCGAGCTGAGCGCGGGGGACTTGCTGGGCCGTGACGTCGGCCATCCGCTGGCGGTGAGGCTGGCCGAACGCCAGACCGCCCTTGCTCCTCCCGCGACCCGTCGCGGGCGGCCCTACGCGACGTGTCCCCGATGTCCCCGTGTCCCTGGGACAAATCCAGGTCAGCGGCCATCAAGAGTGACTACGCGACCGGGGACACCCTTGTCCGCACCCTCCACAAGCGCAGATCTTGGTTCTACGGCCGTCTCAGCGGGCCGACAGCGGCGACTCGCCCACGCGCTAGACCTAGCCCCAGGAGCCGCTAGGTCTAGCGCCACCGCTAGCGCCTCATCCCTGCGGCGACCACGGAACTAGCCCCCTAGCGCCCCGTGTCGCCCTGCGGCGTGCTCCTAGACCTAGGAGCGATCACTCCTGGGTCTAGGAAGCACCGCTTGGAGCGAAACGACACCTTGCGCAGGGATCTAGGACCTAGGGCCCATCTTGGACTTGCTTGCGCAGCGCCACGGTTTGGCCCTGGTCCGGCACCACGCGCGCTGGGCCACCGTTCAAGCCCCACGTCGAGTAGCACTCGCATCCCGCCACCGGACACAACATTATCCCGCCGTCTTCGGCCACTCCCGTCACGGAGAGAACCGCGTGTGGATCTACGAGGTGCCCGCACTGCGGACAAATGTCATCAGCCACGTACGCAAGGCTAGGCGTCGCCCGCACACCACGTTGCCCCCTGACGGCACTCGTCCTATGTCAGCCTTACCGCCATGTACGTCGAGGCAACCGTTTCGCTGCGCTGCACCTATGACAGTGCCGCAGATGCGGCATACATCTACCTGGAACACCCGATCCCACCCAACCTCTACACACACGCGCCGAGTGACTTCGACAAGCGCGTTCGGGAGGTCTTCGACCAGCCATACAGCGGCGACGTTGACGACAAGTGACTCTCGAACAGGGGGCGGCCCGGTATGGGCCGCCCCCTATCGCGGGTTCTTCGGCGGCAGAGGGTATTTCCAACTCGCTTCTTCACCATCATCCGTCCACCGCACGGTGATGGTGCTATCGCTGGTCGCCATGCTGCGTGCCGCGATGAACTTGATTGCCGCCGATGGCGCGACGTCCTGCACGGGGGGTTTCCTGAGCACAAGGCTCTCGTGTGACTCGACCTGCACCTTGTGGGCGATCCGGTCACCGACGTTTTCCAACAGGTAACTATCTCCCTGGTGAAACCGGAGGGACCACCGGACGCCCGGACTGGCGGCAGTCCCAAGGCCGCCGTTCTTGGCCATGGTCTCGACTGCATCCACCAGGCGACGGGTGTACTCCTCCGTGAGCCTTGCAGCCGCTTCACTTCGTTGCGCCGCCGCTTCGGCCTGCTCCTGGGCTGTCTTCTGGCCAGCGCGGGTTAGCTTCTCCGAGCGAATCGTAAAGATCAGCGTCACGACGACACCGGCAAGGGCAACGAGAACGCCGACGGCAGTGGCGATAGCCCCGACTGACTGCCAGTCCTCGGGCTTCATGGCTTGCACGAGCAGCACCATAACTTGCGGCCCAGGGCGACTGGGCACCCCTGTGGAGACGGGTTGCTGACGATCCGCTGACGGGGGAGGACGAGAACTAGATCAAATAGCCGCAGGCCACACCCTGTAATGGGATGTGGCCTGCGGCTTTACGTTGTAGCCCCGACCGGATTCGAACCGGCGCTACCGCCTTGAGAGGGCGGCGTCCTAGGCCGCTAGACGACGGGGCCAGAACTTTCCGTATTCACACTTTTGCCGCCTTCCGGCGGCAGCTGAACCTTACCAGATCCAGCTCCCTCGCGCGAAATCGCCTTCCGCGCTTGGTTGCTGGGGTACCAGGACTCGAACCTAGACTAACTGAACCAGAATCAGTTGGGCTGCCAATTACCCCATACCCCATCGGCACCGCTAGCCCTGAGGTTTGCTGTGCCGAGGAGGAACTTTACCCGACCGGCGCGGGGCGCGCCAAACCGGTATCCCCCTGTGTTTCGTGAGGCGCACTACGCTGCGGATGTGGTCGATGTCCTTCCCGCCTGGCTGCGCCCCACCCGGGGCGAACACCGTACGCCGGCCGCGGTCGCCGTCGTGGTGATGATCGGCTTGCAGCTCAAGGTTTCGCACGCGCTCCACATCCAGCCGGGCTGGTTGGTCCCGGCGGTCGAGGGCGTACTGCTGTTGGTGTTGCTTTCGACGAACCCGGGCCGGGTGAACCGGGAGACCCGCTGGCTGCGCCTGAGCGGGCTGACTCTCGTCGCGGCGGCCAGCGTCCTCAACGCGTACGCCGCCGCCCGACTCGTCGTCGACATCGCCACCAAGCACGCCGAGGTCAACGGGCTCACGCCGGGCGTGCTGCTGCTGACCGGCGCGGCGGTGTGGCTGAGCAACGTCATCGTCTTCGCGCTCTGGTACTGGGAACTGGACTCGGGCGGCCCCGCCGCGCGTGCGAACGCGCGCAAGGACCGCCCCGACTTCCTCTTCCCGCAGATGACCGCGCGGGATCTCGCGAAGCCGGACTGGGAGCCCGGCTTCGTCGACTACCTCTACGTCTCGTTCACCAACGCGACCGCGTTCAGCCCGACCGACACCATGCCCATGACCAAGTGGGCCAAGCTGACCATGATGTTCGAGTCGGCCGTCTCGGTCGTGGTGGTGGCCCTGGTCGTGGCCCGCGCGATCAACATCCTCTGAGCGACTGTCAGAGGTTCAGCACCGGATTCGAGAGCGTGCCGACACCCTCGATGCTCACCGAGACGACATCGCCCTCGGTCAGTACGCCGACGCCGGCCGGCGTACCGGTGAGGACCACATCCCCCGGCAGCAGCGTCATCACGTGCGACACATACGAGATGAGGGTCGCCACGTCGAAGACGAACTGGCTGGTACGCCCGAGCTGGCGGACGTCCGGCTCCTCGCCGGCGCGCCCCACCTCGCAGCGCACCTCCAGGTCCGAGGCGTCGATCCCGGTGGTGATCCACGGGCCGAGCGGGCAGAACGAGTCGAAGCCCTTGGCCCGGGTGAACTGGACGTCCGCCTTCTGCAGGTCGCGGGCGGTCACGTCGTTGGCGCAGGTGTAGCCGAACACGGTCTTGAGCGCGTCGGCCCGGTCGACCCGGCGGGCCCCGGTGGCGCCGATCACGACGGCCAGCTCGGCCTCGTGCTCGACCTGATGCGACTGCGGAGGCAGCCGGATCGGGTCGTTCGGGCCGATGACCGAGGTCGTCGGCTTGAGGAACAGCAGCGGCTCCTTCGGCACGGCGTTGCCGAGTTCGGCGGCGTGCTCGGCGTAGTTACGCCCGACACAGACGACCTTGCTCGGCAGAATCGGCGACAGCAACCGGACGTCGGCCAGCGCCCACCGGTCGCCGGTCAGCTCGATCTCGCCGAACGGGTGCCCGTTGATCGCCGCGACCGTCAGGCCTTCGGTCCCAGCTCCGGCCGCGTCGCCTTCGACGACGCCGAAGGACATCCCACCGGAATGAACAAAGCGTGCGATCCGCACCACAACCCCCAGTACCTCGCGATCTCCCGCGATCTCCAAGGCCCAATCTATCGCCGTACCCTGGGACGGTGAGCGAGAAGGTCCAGTCCGCCGTCCTGCCGGCCCGGCAATGGCACGAGCGCCAGGCCGCGCACGAGGCCCGGGTGGATCACTGGCTGGGTCGTCACCTCGCCCGCCGTCGCGACGGCGTCAAGCATCCCGTCGAGGACTTCCTGTTCACGTACTACTCGCATCGCCCGGCTCAACTCCGCCGGTGGCACCCCGGTTTCGGCGTGGTCCTGGCCGACGGCCCGGCCCAGCCGCCGTACGTTCCGGCACCGGGCGGCACGACCGTCGACCCGGACCTGCCGCACCGCCGCTCGGACTCGATCCGCTGGATCCGCGATCTCCTCGCGGCGACCGCGTCGCGGCCGCCCCAGCTCGGCTGTTTCGGCCTGCACGAGTGGGCCATGGTCTACCGCCAGACCCAGGACCAGGTCCGCCACAACGCCTGGCCACTGCGCCTCTCCCCAGCCGCGACCGCCCAGGTCGTCGAAGAGCGAGGGGTACGCTGCACGCACTTCGACGCGTACCGGTTCTTCACCGAACCGGCCCGTCCGCTGAACATCCTGACGCCCACCCGCGACCGGCAGGCGGAGTTGGAGCAGCCGGGCTGCCTGCATGCCACCATGGATCTCTACAAGTGGGCGTACAAGCTGTCCCCGCTCGTGCCGAGCGAACTGGTGGCTGACTGTTTCGAACTGTCCCGGGCCGTCCGCGAACTCGACATGCGGGCCAGCCCCTACGACCTCGCCGACCTCGGCTACCCACCGGTTCGGATCGAGA
Organism: Hamadaea sp. NPDC051192; assembly: GCF_040682475.1. Lineage (NCBI taxonomy): Bacteria > Bacillati > Actinomycetota > Actinomycetes > Micromonosporales > Micromonosporaceae > Hamadaea > Hamadaea sp. NPDC051192. The sequence continues at coordinate 188,386 of NZ_JBFBAZ010000001.1, read as the reverse complement.
CGCCGGAGGGGCGGGCGGCGTACGCCTTGAGCCAGAAGGACTTCGCCGAGCGCGCCGCTCCGCTGCGCGCCCGGCTCATCGAAGCCTGCGACGACCTCCTGATCGTCAGCGGGTCGGCGACGGGGACGCCGTCGCGGAAGCGGACGGGGTAGCCGCGGTCGTGGTGGCCGACGGTGTGGCGGTGGGGACGTCGGTCGGCGATTCGCTCGGGTAGAGGCCCTGGTGGCGGCACAGCCGGGCCAGCACCGGCCAGCGCTCGTACTCCCAGGCCAGGATGGCCTCGCAGTTGTGGATCTTCGCGTCCACGTAGGACTCGGAGTCCAGGTTGATGATGGAGACCTGGCTGAGCACCTGGCCCTTCGAGTCCACCACCACGAGGTTGCCGCCACCCTGCCAGGAGGCGTCGACCCACTGGCCGGGGTACTCCTGGTAGCTGCTGTAGTCCCGGGTCGCCGCGTCGTCCACGGTGACGAGCAGCCCGATCCCGAACAGCACGAGGGCCGCCGACACCAGGCCGGCCCCGACCCGCTGCCAGCGCTTGACCCGGGTGCTCGCGGTGCGGCCCAGCCAGACGGACGCGACGATCAGGGCGACCGTCACGATCAGTCCACCCACGACGCTGTCCCCGATGCGGGGCAGCGCGCCTTGCGGGCCGTTTCCGGCGGAGACGACCGAGCAGAGGATCCAGGCCGCCAGGTAGCCCCGGACGACCCACCACGCCGGGCGCAGCAACTGGCCGAACTCGCTGAGGCTCGCGTACCCGATGATTTTGCCGATCTGGCGGTCGGTGGTCCGCAGCCGCCCCTTGGCCTCGGTCACGAGCGCGGACAGCCGGGCCCCGCGGGCGGGCGGGGCCGACGGGCCGAGGGTCGCACGCAGCTCGGCGGCGTAGGCGGCCGGCGGGCCGAGCCGATCCTCGAGCGTGCCGCCCTCCGCCTCGACCTCGGCCGCGACCTCGGAAAGGTGCGCGGGCAGGTCTTCCAGCAGCTCGGCGCGGATGTCGTCGGGCAGGTCGGCGAGTGCCGCACCGACGGCGGCCGCGTAGTGCGCAATGTCGAGATTCATCGGCTCTCCAGCAGGGCGTCCATCGTGGCGGCGAACCCGCGCCAGGTCTCGCCGCCGTTTTTCAGCTGGCTTCGACCGGACGGGTTCAGCGAGTAGTACTTCCGGTGCGGTCCTTCTTCGGAGGGCACCACATAGGTCGTCAGGTAGCCGGCCGCGAAGAGGCGGCGCAGCGTGCCGTAGACCGAGGCGTCGCCGATCTCGTCCAGCCCGGCGCTCCGCAGACGGCGCAGGATGTCGTAACCGTAGCCGTCCTCCTCCCGGAGGACCGCGAGCACGGCGAGATCGAGTACGCCCTTGAGGAGCTGGGTCGTATCCACGCACAGCACACTACTGCGCTAACCGAAGTACCGTCAACAAAAGAGAACCCCGACGGAGTGTCGGGGTTCTCTTTTGTCGGGGTTCGCTTCGCGAGTCAGAGTGCGCCGAGGTAGCGACGCCGCTCGTACGGCGTGACCTCGCGGCGGTACTCCTCCCACTCGGCTCGCTTGTTCCGCAGGAAGAAGTCGAAGACGTGCTCGCCCAGGATCTCGGCGACCAGTTCGGACCCGGCCATCACGTCGATCGCCTCGGAGAGGTTCTCCGGCAACGACTCGTAGCCCATCGCCTTGCGCTCGGAGTTCGACAGCGACCAGACGTCGTCCTCCGCGCCCGGCGGCAGTTCGTATCCGGCCTCGATGCCCTTCATCCCCGCGCCCAGGAGCACGGCGTACGCCAGGTAGGGGTTGCAGGCGCTGTCGAGCGACCGCACCTCGACGCGGGCCGAGTTGGGCTTGCCGTACGCCGGCACGCGCACGAGCGCCGACCGGTTGCGGTGCCCCCAGCACACGTACGCCGGAGCCTCCGTGATGCGGTCGGGCAGCTGCTGCGGGAAGAGCCGCTTGTACGAGTTGACCCACTGGTTGGTGACCGCCGTGAACTCCCGGGCGTGGGTGAGGATGCCGGCGATGAACGCACGGGCCACATCGGAGAGCTTGTACGGGTCGGCCGGATCGTGGAAGGCGTTGCGCTCCCCCTCGAACAGCGAGAGGTGCGTATGCATGCCGCTGCCGGGCTGGTCGGTGAACGGCTTCGGCATGAAGGTCGCCTGCACCCCGTGCGACAGCGCCACCTCCCGCATCACGTGCCGGAACGTCATGATGTTGTCCGCCGTGGTCAGCGCGTCGGCGTACCGGAGGTCGATCTCCTGCTGGCCGGGCGCGACCTCGTGGTGGCTGAACTCCACCGAGATGCCGATCCGCTCCAGGGCCAGCACGGCCTGGCGGCGGAAGTCGCGCGCGACGGCGTGCGTGGTGTGGTCGAAGTAGCCGCCCGAGTCGACCGGCGTGGGCACGCCGCCGTCGTTCGGGCCGCCCTCCAGCAGGAAGAACTCGATCTCGGGGTGGGTGTAGAAGGTGAAGCCCTTCTCGGCCGCCCGCGACAGCGACCGGCGCAGCACGTGCCGCGGGTCCGCCCAGCTCGCGTTGCCGTCGGGCAGCAGGATGTCGCAGAACATCCGGGCGCTCTCGCCGGACGAGCCGCCCTCGAACGGGAAGACCTGGAAGGTCGTCGGGTCGGGCATGGCGACCATGTCGGACTCGTAGACCCGGGCGAAGCCCTCGATCGCCGAGCCGTCGAAGCCGATGCCCTCGTCGAAGGCGGCCTCCAGCTCGGCCGGCGCGACGCTGACCGACTTCAGGGTGCCGAGCACGTCGGTGAACCACAACCGGACAAATCGGATGTCGCGCTCTTCCAACGTCCGGAGCACGAACTCCTGCTGACGGTCCACGGCGTTACGACCCCTCTGGCATGGCTTGTTTCTGCTTTGTGCCGGCCTCGCTTGCGCTGGTGTGAGGCGGCCGCTCGCGGCCCCATCAGCGCGCGCGAGGCTGACGGTCAGTCAACACCGATCACGTTACGCGGGTGTTACCGGGGCTGCTCACGTCACGCCGGGAAAGCCCAGGCGTTGATCAGCACGTGGCCAAGCTGTACCTGTCGCCCGCTCGCCGGAACGCCGTGCTCACCGGCATCGCGGTCGGCGGCGCCGCCGTCGTCGCGCTGAGCGTGCTGGCCGTGATCGGGTTGCGGCCGCGCACACCGGTCGCGGACCCGGCCGGTCCCACGTCGGCGGCGCCCAGTCTCCAGACGGCGCTGCTGGAGGCAGGTGACCTGCCCGCCTCGTTCGAGGTGCGGCCGACGCCCACCCCGAAGGCGCCTCCGCCGAAGCGTACGGAGCGGTGCCAAAGTCTCGTCGCCGATCCGGCAGCGCTGCTGCGTTCGCTGCTGCCGACGCCGGGTTCCTCGCCGACGCCGGTGACGGCCCGGCACGTCGGGGCCGACTCGGGCGTACTGGATCAGGCGGTGCAGATCTTCGGCCGGGGTCAGGGAACCGAGGCGGTGGACGTGATCCGCAAGACCGCCAAGTCCTGCGGCGCCTTCACGGCTCGCCTCGACGACGGCACCAAGGCGCGCGTCAAGCTCACTTCGACCAGTGTGGAGAGTCTGCTCATCGGCGACGCCTACACGGTCAGTATGACCCTCACGACAAAGTCCGGGCAGCAGACCGGGTATCTCGCGATCAGCCGGGTCGGCGACACCGTCTCGGTGTTGCGGCGTACCGGGCCGGCCGGTGGCCCGGTGCTGGACCGCCAGATCCAGGACCTCGTCGGCCGGGCGCTCGACAAGCTCGTGGTGCTGGGCGATCCCAGTCTGCTGGGGACCGCCCCGGCGCATCGCTGATTTACTATGCCGGGGGTGCCCCTCACCCCCTCCTGGACCCGCAAGCTCGCCGCCATTCTGGTCGGTTCGCTCGTCGTCCCGATCGCCGTCGAGTTCCTGCTCGCGCTGATCAAGGGCGAGTCCTACAACCTCAGCCGCGCCGCCACCGTCGTCGGCGTCGTCGGCCTGATCTCCCTGGTGCTCTACCTCAGCCGGCCGTCGGCGGTCACGTTCCGGCTCAGCATGGCGGTCTTCCTCCTGGCCGCGGGGATCATGCTCGCGCTCTACGGCTTCCTCATCGCCTCGGTCGACGGCATGTTCAACGGCCGCGTCGCCCACGCCGCGGTGGGCGCGGTCTCGGTCTGCTTCGGGCTGATCGTCGGTTCCATCGGCGTGTACGCCTTCGGCGACGCGTGGCGGCAGCAGCCCGTGACGATCCCGGCGCAGCTGGACCCGGCGCGGTCGATCAACGTCAAGCGGTTCGCGAGCTACCGCCCCGAGGCGCATCAGAATCTGGCCGAGCTGTGCCGGAGCCGGTTGTCCGCCGGCGACCTGCACTACATCGCGTACTACGCCGGGCACGAATGCGTCTTCCGGGTCGACATGCTCGACGATCCCACCCTCGGGTCGTTCCACGGGCTCGTCGAGCCGCAGTCCCGGCGGGAGGCGTACGACGCGCAGGGTCCGACCGTCGAGGCGGCGCTGGAGAGCTTCAACCGCACTTTCAGCGGCCTGGACGTAGGCGTCATGATCCGGCTCGTCCTCGACGTGGAACGCGGCGCGGTCTACTACTTCGCGGTCGACCGGGACACCGGCCGCTACGTCCTGGCGGTCACGCTGGATCAGGAACAGGTCCACCGCACGGACACCAAGGTCGCCCGGCTCGTCGACGATCTCCGGCACGCACTCGGCTTCCCCCGGATGACCGAGCTGGAGCCACGCAAGTGAAACGGGCGGCGCTGCTCCTGGCCACTGCGGCGGCCGGGCTGGCGGTCGCCTGGCTCACCGGAACGCAGCCGACCGAGATCATCGCGTACGCCGCCTATCCGTACGTCACGGCGACGCTGCTGGCGGTCGGCCTCTACGGCAGCGCGTACGGGATCGACCTGACCGAAGCGCGCCGGGATCGGCGGCTCATCCTGCTCGCCGTCACGGTGGGCGTACTGGTGAAGGCGACGCTGATCGGTGTCGTGCTCGCCCTGGCCTGGCGAGACCCGCTCTTCCTGCTGCTCGGCATCGTCGTGGCACAGATCGACCCGTTGTCGGTCGCGGCGGCCCTCGGCGACGGGCGGATGTCCGGCCGCGCCCGGTCGCTGCTGGCCGCGTGGGCGTCGTTCGACGATCCGCTGACCGTCGTGCTGGCCGTCTCCGCCGCGAGCGTGGTCGGCGAGCTGCGCGGGCACCCCGGCGACAGCCTGCTCGCCGGGATCACGGCGTACGCCGTCGAACTCGGGGGCAACCTCGCCCTCGCCGCCGGCGCCTTCATCACGTACCAGTGGGGGCCGAAGCGGAACTGGTGGCGCGTGGGCCTGCTGATCCTCGCGGCGGCCGTGGCGGTGTGGCAGTTGTGGCTCCTGGCGATCGCGTTGGTCGGGTTGTTCCTGCGGCCGCGCCGGCTGGCCGCGGCCCTGCCCGCGCTGGTGAACGCCGCGCTCGCGGGCGCGGTGCTGCTGCTCGGCGCGTTGCTGATCGGCGGGGTGGACCCGCTGCGCGGGCTGACGCTGGGACTGGCCGCGTTCGTCGCGCAGTGGGTGGTGGCGGCCTGGCTGACCCGGGGGATGCCCGCGGTCGACCAGGCGCATCTCCGGCTGGCCCAGCAGAACGGGATCACCGCGATCGTGCTGGCCCTGAAGCTGGAACCGACGTTCCGGGGCGTGGTCGCGGTCGTCGCGCCGGCCATCGTGGTGACGAACGTGACGCACCTCATCGCCAACCAACGGCGGGCGGTAAAGGCACAATGAGGGCATGCCGACACTGCGCATCGCTCTGGCCCAGGTCAATTCCACCGTCGGCGACCTGACCGGCAACGCCGCCACCGTGCGCGCCTTCGCGGCGCGGGCCCACGAGTCCGGCGCCCACCTGGTCGCCTTTCCCGAGATGATGCTGACCGGCTACCCCATCGAGGACCTGACCTTCCGCGAGTCGTTCGTGCAGGCCTCGAAGGCGGCGCTGGCCAAGCTGGCCGAGGAGCTGGCCGCCGACGGGCTCGGCGAGGTGGCCGTGGTGGTCGGCTACCTGGACGCCGACGGGCCCGCCCGGCTGGGCGCCGACTCGACCGTCCGGCGCGGCCCCCGCGACTCGCTCGCGCTCCTGCACCGGGGTTCCGTCGCGGCCACCTATGACAAACACCACCTGCCCAACTACGGCGTCTTCGACGAAGACCGCTACTTCGTCCCCGGCGACACCCTCACGGTCGTGCGGGCGGTCTGGGCCGACGGCACGGCGGCCGACATCGCGCTCAGCGTCTGCGAGGACATCTGGCAGCCGGGCGGCCCCTTCACCGCCGCCGGCGCGGCCCACGCGGCCCTGGTCGTCAACATCAACGCCTCGCCCTACGAGCGCAACAAGGACGACGTACGCCTCCCGCTGGTGGCGCGGCGAGCCGTCGAGGCGGGCGCGGCGGTGGCGTACGTGAACATGATCGGCGGGCAGGACGAGCTGACCTTCGACGGCGACTCGATCATCGTCGGACCGGCCGGCGAGCTGCTCACCCGCTCGGGCCAGTTCACCGAGGAACTCCTCGTGCACGACCTGGACCTGCCCGCGGCCGACCCGGCGTGGACGCCGCCCGGCGCGGCGGCCGGGCTGTCGCTGCGACTTCAGACGCTGGCGACCTCATGGACGGAACCGGAGGGCGACCGGGCGGTGGGCGGCGTCGCCGAGCGGCTGCCGGACGAGGCCGAGGTCTGGGGCGCGCTCGTCCTGGGCCTGCGGGACTACGTCGAGAAGAACCGCTTCAAGTCCGTCGTCCTGGGTCTGTCGGGCGGCATCGACTCCTCGGTCGTCGCGGCCATCGCGGTCGACGCGCTCGGCCCGAAACGGGTCGTGGGCGTCAGCATGCCGAGCGGGTACTCGTCGGAGCACTCGAAGAGCGACGCCGTGGACCTGGCCGAACGCACCGGCCTGGACTATCGCGAACAACCCATCGCCGCGATGGTGGACGCCTTCCTCGCGAACATGACGCTGACCGGGCTGGCGGAGGAGAACCTGCAGGCCCGCGTACGCGGAGTGGTGCTGATGGCGCTGTCCAATCAGGAGGGTCACCTCGTGCTGACCACCGGCAACAAGAGCGAGCTGGCGGTCGGCTACTCGACGCTCTACGGCGACTCCGTCGGCGGATTCAACCCGCTCAAGGACGTGCCCAAGACGCTGGTCTGGCAGCTGGCCCGGTGGCGCAACACGGTCGCGCTCGGCGGGATCGCCGATCCGATCCCCGAGAACTCGATCAGCAAGCCGCCGAGCGCGGAGTTGCGGCCGGGCCAGCTCGACTCGGACAGCCTGCCGGACTACGAGCTGCTGGACGCCATCCTGGCCGGGTACGTCGACGGCGACCTGGGCCGGGACCAGCTGATCGCGGCCGGGCACGACGTGGCGTTGGTCGACCGGGTCATCCGGATGACGGACGGTGCCGAATACAAGCGCCGCCAGTCCGCTCCGGGAACGAAAATCAGCTTCAAGGCCTTCGGGCGCGACCGCCGCCTGCCGATTACCAATCGGTGGCGCGAAGGGTCCTGAGCAGCGGGTTTACCCAGACATGCGTGGGTACAAACGTCGCGTCCGGGAGAAATAGCGCAAGATCGCCACGATAGGATGCAGGTCATGACGGGACGTAGCTCGTTCGTGGTGGTCGCCAACCGACTTCCGGTCGACGAAGTGCCCGACGAGGAACGGGCCGGCGGGCGGCGCTGGCGCCGTAGCCCCGGCGGGCTCGTGACGGCGTTGCACCCGGTCCTCGTCCAACGGGACGGCACGTGGATCGGCTGGGCCGGATCAGCCGGGCCGGCGCCCGCGCCGTTCATGGTGGACGGCATCCGCCTGCACCCGGTGCCGCTCGACGCCGACGAGATCGCCCGGTACTACGAGGGCATGTCGAACTCGACGATCTGGCCGCTCTACCACGACGCGGTGGAGCCGCCGATCTTCCGGCGTCGCTGGGCCGCCTCCTACCGGGAGGTCAACGCCCGGTTCGCCGAGGCGGCCGCCCAGGTCGCCGCGCCGAACGCGACCGTCTGGGTTCAGGACTACCAGCTCCAGCTGGTCCCGGCGATGCTCCGGCAGCAGCGGCCCGACCTGCGGATCGGGTTCTTCCTGCACATCCCGTTCCCGCCGATCGAGTTGTTCATGCAGCTCCCGCAGCGGGCCGAGATCATGCGCGGGCTGCTCGGCGCCGACCTGGTCGGCTTCCAGCAGCGGCTGGCCGCCCAGAACTTCGTCCGGCTGGCCCACCACGTGCTGGGCTGCCCGGTGTCCGGCAGTGTGATCGAGTACGAGGACCGCCGCGTCAAGGCGGCGGCGTTCCCCATCTCGATCGACGTGGGCGAGATCGACCGGCTGGCCGACAACCCGTTGATCCGTACGCGCGCCGAACAGATCCGCACCGAGCTGGGCGAACCGAAGACGGTCATCCTCGGCGTGGACCGGCTCGACTACACCAAGGGCATCGAGCACCGGTTGAAGGCGTTCCGGGAGTTGCTCGCCGAGGGACGGCTGACCGTCCCCGAGACGGTGATGGTCCAGGTGGCCACGCCCAGCCGCGAGAGAGTCGAGCATTACCAAGCCCTGCGGGTGAAAGTCGAGCGTGAGGTCGGTCGGATCAACGGTGATTACGGGCGTGTCGGCGTGCCTGCTGTGCATTATCTGCACCAGTCGTACAGTCGCAGTGAACTCGCCGCGCTCTACCGCGCGGCGGACGTCATGATGGTCACTCCACTACGGGACGGCATGAACTTGGTCGCCAAGGAGTACGTCGCCGCCCGCGCGGACGCGGGCGGCGCGCTCGTCTTGAGCGAATTCGCCGGTGCCGCCTCGGAGCTTCGCCAGGCTTTCCTGTGCAACCCACATGACCTGGACGCCGTCAAGGACTCGTTGTTGCGAGCCGTACACGTTGACCCGGACGAAGCCCGCAAACGTATGTCCATCATGCAACGCCACCTACGCCGAAACGACGTGGCGCACTGGGCACGATCGTTCCTCACCGAGCTGGGCAGCCTCTAATGAACACAGCACTTTCCATCGCCGCCGCGGAGAACGTGGTCTCCGCGGACGGCTTCGACCCCGACCTCCGCCTGGCGGTCACCCGGATCGCCCGGGTGCCGCAGCTGCTTGTCGCCTGCGACTACGACGGCACCCTCGCGCCGATCGTGGAAGACCCGACCGCGGCCAAACCCCTCCCCGAGGCGGTAGCGGCCATCCGATCCCTCGCCGCCCTCCCGCAGACCACCGTCGCGGTCGTCTCCGGCCGCGCGTTGCGTGACCTCGCCGCCTTGTCGCGGCTGCCCAGTGAGGTCCATCTGGTCGGATCGCACGGCTCGGAGTTCGACGTCGGCTTCGTCCAACGTCTCGCTCCGGAGCTGGTCGCATTGCGTACGCGACTTCAGGCGGAACTCACCGCCATCTGCGTGCAGTTCCCCGGCGTACGCCTGGAGGCCAAGCCGGCGTCCATCGCCTTCCACACGCGCGGCGTCGAACCGGCGATCGCGACGGCCGCCGCCGACGCGGTGCGCAGCGGCCCGGCGTCCTGGCCGGATGTGCATGTGACGCACGGCAAGGAGGTCATCGAGCTGTCGGTGATCTCGACGCACAAGGGCACCGCGATCGACGCTCTGCGTACGCAGTTGTCGGCGAGCGCAGTGCTCTTCGTGGGCGACGACGTCACCGACGAGAACGCCTTCAAGCAGTTGCACGGGCCGGACGTCGGCATCAAGGTCGGCCCAGGTGAGACGGCCGCGCCGTATCGCGTCGCCGACCCGTTCCAGGCGGCTCGCGTACTCGGGCTGCTGCTGGAGACGCGGCGGCACTGGCTGTTCGGCGAACGGGCCGTCCCGATCGAGCGGCATTCGATGCTGGCCGACGGCAACACCGTTGCGCTCGTGACCCCGGACGCCCGGGTCTCCTGGCTCTGCCACCCGCGACCCGACTCCTCCGCGATCTTCGCCGACCTCGTCGGCGGTTCGCCGGCCGGGCACTTCACGGTCCGGCCGGAACGCGGCGGTACGCCGCTCGGGCAGCGCTACCGGCCCGGCACCATGACTGTCGAGACTCGATGGTCGGGGTTGACGGTCACGGACTGGCTGGCCGGGGACTCGCTCGTCCGGCGGATCACCGGAAACGTTCCCGCGATGCTGGAGTTCGCGCCCCGCCCCGGATTCGGCCAAGTGGCGGTGAGCCTGCAGCCCATCGGCGACGGCGGCGTCCTGGTACTGGGCTCGAACGAGCCGGCCGCGCTCTGCAGCCCCGGCGTGGACTGGGAGATCGACACCGACCGTGGGTCCGCCCGCGCCCGCGTCGACCTCGCCGCCCTCGGCGGGGAGCTGACCCTGGACCTCAAGTTCGGCTCACACGACGCGACACCGCACCCGATCCCGTCCATCGAACGGCTGGAGTCCTCCGAACGGCCGTGGCGGGACTGGGCGGGCACGCTGAAACTGCCGGCCAAGCACCGCGAACTGACCCTCCGCAGCGCACTGACCCTGCGCGGGCTCTGCCACCAGCCCACCGGCGGCATCCTCGCGGCGGCCACCACGTCGCTCCCCGAGGAGTTGGGCGGCGTACGCAACTGGGACTACCGCTACTGCTGGCTCCGTGACGCGGCCATGACGGCTCGCGCCTTGGTGGACCTGGGTTCGCTGGACGAAGCCGAGGCCTTCCTGCGCTGGGTCGACGGCTGCGTCGAGCGTACGGGCGGGCACCCGGAACGGCTGCACCCGCTCTACGGGATCGACGGCTACCCGCTCGGCCCTGAGGCGGTCATCGACACCCTCCCCGGGTACGCCGGCTCCCGGCCGGTCCGGGTGGGCAACGCCGCCGACGCCCAGCTCCAGCTCGACGTCTTCGGCCCGATCGCCGACCTCCTCGCGGCGGTCGTCGAAAAGCGCGGCAAGGTACGCGACGAGGAATGGCGAGTCCTCGAGGCGATGGTCCAGGCGGTCGAACGCCGTTGGCACGAGCCCGACCACGGCCTCTGGGAAGCCCGCATCGCGCCCCGGCACCACGTGTACTCCAAGGTCATGTGCTGGATGACGGTCGACCGCGCCATCTCGGTCGCCCGCCACCACAGCACCGCCGACCACAGCGCGTGGATCGCCCTGCGGGACAAGATCGCGGAGAACGTCCTCACCTACGGCTGGAACGAGGAAGTCCAGGCGTACTCGGTGGCGTACGGGCACCCGGAGATGGACGCGTCGTCGCTCTGGATCGGACTGTCCGGTCTGCTCGCCGACGACGATCCCCGCTTCCTGTCCACCGTGCTCGCCATCGAAGCCGACCTGCGCAGCGGCCCGGTCGTCTACCGCTACCGGTGGGACGACGGCCTGCCCGGTCGCGAAGGCGGCTTCCACATCTGCACCGCCTGGCTCATCGAGGCGTACCTGCGGACGGGCCGGCGGGCCGACGCCGAGGAACTCTTCGAGCTGATGATCGACACGGCCGGACCGACCGGGCTGCTGCCTGAACAGTACGAGCCCGACTCCGAGCGCGGGCTGGGCAACCACCCGCAGGCCTACAGCCACCTCGGCCTGATCCGCTGCGCCACCCTGCTCGACTCATAACCCGCACCGCGGCTCGTTCGGTGATCTCCGGAAGCCCGTGTACCCAACCGCTCGTGGATGAGGTACGCCGGCTTCCGGAGATCACCCGTCTCCGGCGTACAAACCGCACTTCTGACTAATAATGGGGTCCGCAGAAAAAGGCGGACCCCATTTCTTATCCACAGAATGCGGTAATGAACAGCGTTATCCACAAGCTGATTCGCGAGCAACTTGCGCGACTATTCGGCGAGGGTCTAATTTGCCCTGAGCCAGAAAAAGAGCTTGCCCCGGGTGCTTGCTTTCGCAGAGGCGGTCCCGGGGCCCATTGTGTTCAGTTTAGCCAGCACCTGGGAGGTTTCGCAAGTGCTCACCGAAGTGTGTGACGCCATCTCGCCTGCACGCATGGCAACCTACCTAAGAGCGACTGAGGGTGACGTTACTAAAGCGTTGAGTCTCTACCGCTGGAACCAGGACATCGCGGGGAGTTTTCTGCGGCCATTGTGCAATCTCGAAGTGACGCTGAGAAACTCACTCGTCGATCAACTTGAGGTCCTTGCCAGCCCGCATGAATGGTGGGAGCACCCGACGCTTCGCCAAGATTCGAAGCTCAGCGCCAGGACCGCTGAAGGAATCAGTCGGCTTCAGTTCGAGCGGCGGCCGCTGACCCGCGACACACTCGTCGCGGAGATGTCCTTCGGCTTCTGGGTCGGCCTCCTGAACTCGCAGTTCGACGTCGAACTCTGGCGCCGCGGCCTGCACCGGGCCTTCCCCCACTTCCACGGCCCACGTGGCACGCTGCGAAGCGAGCTGAAGTTCGTGCTCCATCTGCGCAACCGCATCGGGCACCACGAGCCCATTTATCACCGCCATCTCGCCGCGGACCACATCACCATCCACAAGCTTTTGGGGTACCTGTCGCCGGAGATGCGCGGATGGAGCCTGACGCAGGACCCGTTGCCCGTCCTGATCGGCGGAAACCCGGTGCCACGCCAGCGAATTGCCACCCCGTAGCCACAAATCACACATATCGTCACCAGAGTGCGTCGATACACCGCTCTCCTGCTGACCTGTGCCCTAGCGCTCCCTGCGGCCTGCGCGGAGAGCCCGAGCAAGGACACCGCCGACAACGCGGCACCGCCGGCCAGTGCCGCGAGTCCGAGCGCGAGCCCCACCAACGGCAAACTCAACGTGTACGCCGACGCGGCGGCCAATCATCTGCGCGCGGATGTGAAGGCAGACAAGGCTTTGGTCTACGTGCCGAACACGCAGAGCGACGATGTGGACGTCATCGATCCGGTCACCTACAAAGTGGTCGACCACTTCTACGGTGGCGCGGAACCGCAGCATGTCGTGCCGTCCTACGACATGCGTACGCTCTATGTGACGTCGAGCCGAGTGCCGGGCGGGTCGGTGCTGCCGATCGATCCCCGGACGGGCAAGCCCGGGAAGATCATCCCGGTGCAGGACGTCTACAACCTCTATTTCACCCCGGGTGGCCAGTACGCCTGGGTGGTGGCCGAGGCGTACCAGCGGATCGACTTCTACGACCCGAAGTCGTGGAAGCTGGTGAAGTCGGCGAGTTTCCCCCAGTGCGAGGGGATCAACCACATGGACTTCACCGTGGACGGGAAGCTCGCCCTCGCTAGTTGCGAGTTCGCCAACCGCATGGTGGTCATCGACGTCGCGACCGGCAAACTGGTCCGGGACCTGCCGCTGGATGTCGTGCCGGAGGGCATGCCGCAGGACACACGGCTGCTGCCGGACGGGTCGGCGTTCTTCACCGCCGACATGCACGCCAACGGGGTCTACGTCTTCGACGCTCAGGCGAATCGGCGTACCGGCTTCATCCCCACCGGACAGGGCGCGCACGGGATCTATTTCAGCCGGGACGGCAAGCGTGCCTTCGTCTCCAATCGCGACGAGGGCAGCATCTCGGTGCTGGACGTGGCGACCCGCAAGCCGATCACGAAGTGGCGCATCCCCGGCGGCGGCAGCCCCGACATGGGCGGGGTCTCGGCCGACGGCAAGACGTTGTGGCTGGCCGGGCGCTACCACAGCGAGGTGTACGCGATCGATGTGAACACCGGTCAGCTCCGCGCGCGCATCCCGGTGGGATCGGGTCCGCACGGGCTGCTCATCTGGCCGCAGCCGGGTCAGTACTCCTTGGGCCACACGGGCAACATCCGCTGAGCTAGACCTGCCCCGCGTGCAGCGGCTGGCTGACACCGTACAGCTTCGGCGGGTCGACGCCGGGCGGCAGCGCCTCCAGGTGGAAGCGGGTCACCAGGTTCGGCAGCACCGAGTGCAGGGCGGTGACGGTGTTCTGCCGGTTGCCGCCGCCGTCGTGCATCAACACGATCGAGCCCGGCCCGGTCTGGGTGATCACCGTCATCGCGATGCTGCGCGACGGTGGCTTCGCCCAGTCTCGCGGGTCCACCTGCCAGTGCAGCGGGCTCATCCCCAGGCGCGTCGCCGCCGCGACGACCGCCGGGGTCCAGGCCCCGCCCGGCTGGCGGAAGTAGGAGACCTTGGCCGCCGGCACCGCGCGGCGGATCGCCTCGTTGGTCCGCCTCAGGTCCGCGGTGATCGCGGCCTCGCTCCGCAGGCCCAACCCCACGTCGTGCTGCCAGCTGTGATTGCACAACGTGTGGCCTTCGGCCACGATCTCCCGGACCAACTGCGGGAACTCGGCCGCCATCAGGCCGATCACACAGAAGGTCGCCTTGATGTGGTACGCGCGGAGCAGCGACAGCACCTGTGGCGTCCATTGGGGGTCGGGCCCGTCGTCGAAGGTCAACGCGATGTCGGGATAGCCGGTGGTGACCCGGCTGCCGAACGGACCCCGGGCTTCGCGGGGCAAGGGTGGCCGACCCGGCCCGGTGATCGGCACGCGCCGGGGCGCGGGCACCGCCGCGAGCGCCGGGCCCTGGGCGACGCCGGCTTCTGTGCCTTCCTTGCTCAGCTGCTCAGCGGGTGCAGCACTGGAGCTGGGGGCGGCGTGGGGTTTGCTGCCGGTCATCCGGCCGAGGATGTGCCCGGTGCCGAGGAGGACGACGACTATGCCCGCCAGGCCGACCCACTTGATCGCCCCAAGTTTGCCTGTAGCACTCACCCACTAGTTATATCGGCTAAATATCATCAAATGGCGCAGTTCCGGACATAGGCACGGAAACGACCTCACCGATGACAGTGATGACGGGCGTACGCAGATCGGCCGCCGCAGTGGCGATCTCGGTCAGCGGAGCACGCACGACGACCTGCTGCGAGGTCGTGCCCTCCTGGATCGCCGCCGCCGGGGTCGCCGGATCACGCCCGGCCGCGATCAGAGTCGACGCGATCTCGGCCAGATGCCGGAGTCCCATCAGCACGACGATCGTGCCGCGCGACCGGCCCAACGCGGTCCAGTCGACGAGCGACTGCGCCGACGACGGGGCGAGGTGTCCGGAGACGACGGTGAACTCGTGCGTGACCCCGCGATGGGTCACCGGGATTCCGGCGACGGCGGGCACCGAGATCGCGCTGCTGACCCCGGGCACGACGACGACCGGTACGCCCGCCGCCGCGCAGGCCAGCGCCTCTTCCCCACCCCGGCCGAAGACGAACGGGTCGCCGCCCTTGAGGCGTACGACGAATCTGCCGGCGAGCGCGCGGTCGACGAGCAGGTCGTTGATGTGCTCCTGCGTCGCCGCGGCGCCGTAGGGCAGTTTGGCGACGTCGATCACCTCGACCTCGGGGCGCAGCTCGTCCAGCAGTACGCCGGGCGCGAGCCGGTCGGCGACCACCACGTCGGCCGCGTTGAGCAGTCGCCGTCCCTTGACCGTGATCAGCTCGGCGTCGCCTGGCCCGCCGCCGACGAGGGCCACCGTCCCGGGTCGCCGATCGGTGTCCGCCGAGGACGTGAGCAGGGCCGCGATCCGGTCGCGCACGTTCATCGACAGCCGGGGCGAGCCGCCGCCGAGCACTGCCACGGTCACCGGCCCGTGCCGGGTCACCGCCGGCGTCCACGCGGTCGCGGCGTGCCGGTCGTCGGCGCGTACGCAGAACACCCGCAAGTCCTCGGCGGCCGAACTCACCTGGGCGGCGGCCACCGGATCGTCCACGGCGACGTGCACCAGCCAAGCTCCGTCCAAATCGGATGGTTCGAAGGCCCGGCCGCGCCACTCGAACCGGCCCGCGTCCCGCAACCCTTGCAGGGCAGGCGTCAGCTCAGGCGCGACGACGAGCAGATCGGCACCGGCTTCCAGCAACGCCGGGATCCGGCGGGTCGCGATGGCGCCACCGCCGACGACCACTACCCGGCGGCCGTCCAGCCGCAGGCCGAGGGGATACAACGAGCTCATTTCTCCGTGACACCAGCCGAATCGAAGGTGGCCACCTCGTGCAGTACGCGTACCGCCGAGGCGACGATGGGCAGCGCGAGCAGGGCGCCGGTCCCCTCGCCGAGCCGCAGGCCGAGATCGAGCAGCGGATCGAGATCGAGGTGCGCGAGGGCGACCGCCGCCCCCGGCTCGACCGAGAGGTGACCGGCGATCAGCGCGCTCGCGGCGTCCGGCGCGAGCTCGACCGCGGCGACTGCCGCCGAGCACGCGATGACTCCGTCCAGAATCACCGGTACGCGACGCGCCGCCCCGCCGAGGATGAGCCCGGCGAGCGCGGCGTGTTCGAGGCCGCCCACCGCCGCCAGTACGCCGATCGGGTCGGCCGGATCCGGCCGGTGCAGGTCCAGCGCCTTGCGGATCACGGCGACCTTCTTGGTGTGGGTGTCGCTGTCGATGCCCGTCCCGAGGCCGGTCACGCGGCCGGGGTCGGCGCCCGTGAACGCCGAGATCAGCGCGGCGGCCGGCGTGGTGTTCGCGATGCCCATGTCGCCGGTGACGAGCACTCGCGTCCCGCCGTCGACCAGCTGATGCGCGACGGTGATGCCGACCTCGATCGCCCGCTCGGTCTCCTCGCGGGTGAGCGCGGGCTCGACGGTGAAGTCCCGGGTGCCGGGGCGTACCTTGGCCGCCACGAGCTTGGCTTCATCCGGCAGCGTCGCCGCGACACCGACATCCACCACGGTGACCTGCGCGCCGGTCTGCCGGGCGAACGCGTTGACCACCGCGCCACCGGCGACGAAGTTGGCGACCATCTGGGCGGTGACCTCCTGCGGCCACGGCGTGACGCCCTGCGCGTGGACGCCGTGGTCGCCCGCGAAGATCGCGACCGTCGCGGGATCCAGCAAGGGCGGCGGGCATACCCCGGCCAGGCCGCTGAGCCGGATCGAAAGCTCCTCCAGGGTGCCCAGCGACCCGGTCGGCTTGGTCAGGCGACCGTGGCGGGCCCGGGCGGCGTCCATCGCGGACACGTCGAGCGGCCCGATCGCGTCAACGGTCCGCCGAACCAACTCGCTCATGCTTGAAGCTCCCCTCGATCGGCCGTCAGGACCGTGCGCAGTTCCTCGACGAACGCGTCGGTGGTCGCCGTGTCACGGACGGCGACGCGTAACCAGTCCGGGCCCAGCCCGGGGAAAGTATCGCCCCGGCGGACCGCCCAGCCCCGCAGGCGCAGCTGCTCGCGTACGCGCGCGGCTCCGGTAAGGCGGACGAGCACGAACGAGGCGGCCGGGTCGCCGACCACGGCTACGCCGGGCAGCGTACGCAGGGCGCTCACCAGATGGGCGCGCTCTTCCACCAGGTGGACGGCGATCTCGTCGGCCGCCTGCCGCGCCTCGTCGCTCGAACAGGCGATCGCGGCGGCCAGCGCCGGGGTGCTCACCGGCCAGAGTGGCGCGACCGCGCGCAGTGGGGCAAGCAACTCGGGCGCGCCCAGCAGGTAGCCGATCCGCAGCCCGGCGAGCCCCCAGGTCTTCGTCAAGCTCCGCAACACCAGCAATCCGGGCAGGTCACGCCGGTGGGCCAAGCTCTCCGGCTCGCCCGGCACGGTGTCCGCGAACGCCTCGTCGACCAACAGCACCCGGCCCGGCCGGGCCAGTCGCTCCAGGGTTCGAACGGGATGCGACACAGACGTGGGATTCGTCGGGTTCCCCACCACCACCAGGTCCGCGTCGTCCGGCACGTCCGCCGGGTCCAGCACGAACGGCGGCGGCAACACGAGCCGCCGAACCTCGTGGCCCGCGGCGCGCAGCGCCGCCTCCGGCTCGGTGAACTGTGGATGCACGACTAGCGGTGTGCGTACCCCTAGGCCTTGAGCGACCAGAGTGAAAGCCTGCGCGGCGCCCGCGGTCAGGAGGACCTCGGTGCTCGCGCGGTCGTGCCGGGCCGCGACCGCCTCGCGGGCCGAGCGATCATCCGGATACGCCGAGAGGTGCGCCAGGGAATCGGCGAGCGGCGTCGCGAGCCACCCGGGCATGGGCGCGAGCCGGACGTTGACGGCGAGGTCGACGAGGTCGCCGGAGTCCGGGCCGACCTCCACATCGCCGTGATGAAGCAGATCGGGCTCGGGCGTGTTCTCGGGGTGCGGCACGTCGTTAGGAGATCACAGGGTGTTGTCGCGTAGGCGACGGAGGGCTGCTTTTCCTCGTGCCGTTTGTCGCTTTCAATCACCTCTAAGCGGGACATGTCCTACCTTGGACTGGTGATAAAGCGCACCCTCGCCGCGACCGGCCGCATGACACCGATTCTGCGAGCCGGGCTCATCTCCGGCGTCATCGTGGCCGCGGTGACGTATCCTCTGGCCGCCGTCGGCGGGCTGGGGGTGAAGTCCGGATTCGACTGGTATCAGGCATTGCCCGCGGAGTTGACGGTGCAACCGCCCGCCCAGACCACCTACGTCTACGCCAACGACGGCAAGACGCTACTGACCACGTTCTACGAGGAACATCGCAAGTACACGCCGATCAGCGAGATGTCGGAGAACATCCAGCACGCCATCGTGGCGAGCGAGGACGCCCGCTTCTACGAGCACAACGGCGTGGACGTCAAGGGCATCGCCCGGGCGTTCGTGGCGAACCACAACTCGGGCCAGGTGACCCAGGGCGCGTCGACGCTGACCATGCAGTACGTCCGGGCGACCCTGCGCGACGGCGCGCAGACCCCGGCCGAGGTGCAGCAGGCGACCGAGCAGACCAGCGGCCGTAAGATCCGCGAGATCCGGCTGGCGATCGCGCTCGAGAAGCAGATGTCCAAGCAGGAGATCCTGGAGCGCTACTTGAACGTGGCCTACTTCGGGCACCGCGCGTACGGCGTCTTCGCGGCGTCGCAGATCTTCTTCTCGAAGACGCCGAAGGCGCTGACCCCGACCGAGGCGGCGACGCTGGCCGGCCTGGTGCAGGCGCCCTCGCTCTACGATCCGGCCGCCTCCAACCAACGGGCCGCCACCGAACGACGCAACTACGTGCTGCAGCGGATGTCCGATCTCGGCTATCTGTCCGCGGACGAGGCGAAGCAGGCGGCCAGTCAGCCGATCAAGCTGAAGATCACCAACCCGCCGAACGACTGCATCTCGATCGCGCCGAAGATCAACAGCATGGGGTACTTCTGCGACTTCTTCAAGTCGTGGTGGATGTCGCAGCCGGCGTTCGGCAACAACCCGGCCGAACGCGAGGCCAAGCTGCGTCGCGGCGGCTATCGCGTGGTGACCTCCATCGATCCCAAGGTGCAGGCGGCGGCGCAGAAGAACGTGCTCGCCAACGTCAGCAAGAGCAACCCGTACGCCCACGGCGTCGTGCTCGTGCAACCGCGTACCGGCATGGTCAAGGCGATGGGCCTGAACCGCACGTACTCCTTGGACCAGAAGAACAACGGCACCAATACCGACTGGAACAAGGCGGGCAAGATCCCGGGCACCTACCCGAACACGGTGAACCCGCTCAACGGCGGCGGCTTCAACGGCGCGGGCTACCAGGCGGGTTCGACGTTCAAGATGTTCACCCTGCTGGCGGCGTTGCAGGCCGGCTTCAAGATGAACCAGTCGTACTACTCACCGCAGCGCCTGGTCTCGAAGTACTGGGCCGGCTGGGGCGAACGCGGCTCGTGCGCGGGCGGCCGGTGGTGCCCGACGAACGCCAGCGGCTCGATGACCGGTACGCAGAACATGTGGACCGGCTTCGGGAAGTCCGTCAACACGTACTTCGTGCAGCTGGAGCAGGCAGTCGGCTCCGACGCGGTGGTACGCATGGCGGAGAGCCTCGGACTGTCCTGGCACAACGACATCGACGACATGATGGCGACCTACCCGCGGAGCAAGACGTGGGGCGCGTTCACCCTGGGCGTCGCCGACACCACGCCGCTGGAGATGGCCACGGCGTACGCCGCGGTCGCCGGGGACGGCCTCTACTGCGAGGCGCTTCCGGTGCAGTCGATCACCAACCCGGACGGCACAGCGACGACCTGGACCAACGAACAGGGCCAGACCGTCGAGGTCGCCGCACCGCGCTGCAAGCAGGTCGTACGCCCAGAGGTCGCCCACGCGGCCACCGACGCCGCCCGCTGCGTCACCGGATACGGGGCCTCGAAGGGCGGCTGCGGAAGCTGGAACACCACGGGCGGCAGCGTCTACAACATGATCGGCCGTCCGATCGCGGGCAAGACCGGTACCACCGACGACACCCGCGCGGCCTGGTTCGTGGGCTTCACGCCCGAGCTCGCCGCGGCGAGCTTCATGGCCGACCCGGACAATCCGTTCCACGCCGTCGGCGACTGGAACTACAACATTCCACTTCAGGCGGTGGCCTGGACGCTGCGGGACGCGTTGAAGGGCCAGCCGATCCGGTACTTCACGCCGCCGCCGACGTCGATCCTGGGCAAGGGGACCTACGTGGCCGCGCCACAGGACTCCGCACCCAAGAAGAAGAACCGCCGCCGCTAGCCGCCTCTGGACGCCTTTGGGCACTGGATCAGGGTTCTGGGTCGAATCTTGCACCAAGATTCGACCCAGAACCCTGATCTGCTCGGGACGCCTGACTTCTCGGTAGGTCCTACTTGAGGTCGGCGGCGACGAGCGACCACACTTCGAGGTCTACCCGGCCGCTGTGCACGAACCCGGCGTTGCGCATGAGGCCCTCGTAGGTGAAGCCGGCCTTCTCCGCCACCCGGCGGGAGGCCAGGTTGCCCGGGGCGACCCGCAGCTCGACCCGCTGGAAGCCGTGTTCGAGCAGGAGCGCCAGGCTGAGCGCGTCGACCGCCTCGGGGGCGAAGCCGAATCCGCGCATGTCGGAGGCGACGGCGTAGGAGACCTCGGTCACCCGGGACGCCCAGTCGGTGCGCTTGGTCCACAGCGAGCCGACCAGTGCGCCGTCTTCGCGCCGGACGATCCCGTAGTGATCGCCCGCACCGCTGTCACGGCGTTCGGTGGCCAACTCGGTACACCAGGCCCGCCCCTCGATCTGCCCGAACTCCTTCGGGAACGGCAGCCACCGCTGAACCAGTTTGTCGGCGAAGATCTCGCCGACCGGCTTGGCGTCGTCCGCCTCGAGGGGGCGTACGTCGAGCCGGGGGGTGGCTACCGTCAGGGTGGGGAAGCGCCGCACCGCAACTTCCGACATGCTGACTCCGATCGCTCGGCGAGCCCGGGTTGCCCAGGGCCAAGGGGCACCTTACCCAATGTTCTGTCGCGATGCCGCTCTTCGTGCTGGACGCCCGCTGACAAGATGCTCCCAATCGGTGATCGCCCGCACATGGGTACGCTCACCTGGTGCGTACTGTGCTGACCGCCCGTTGGCTGGGGCTCTTCGTCGTGGCGTTGGCCCTGGCCGCGATCATGGTGTTCCTCGGCCGTTGGCAGCTCGACCGCTATGAGCTGAGGTCGGCGGTGAACGATCGCATCGCCGCGGGTGAATCCGGCGAGCCGGTCCCGGCGACCTCGATCCTGCCGCGTCCCGAAGGGGGCGCCGGCACAGTCGGCGCGCGTACGCCGGACGAGGTCACCTGGCGCCGAGTGTCCGTGACGGGCGTCTACGACAGTGCCCGTGAGCTGCTGGTACGCAACCGCACCGGGCAGGGTCAGGCCGGGTTCGAGGTGGTCACGCCGCTCGTCCAGGCGGACGGGACGGCCGTGCTGATCGACCGTGGCTGGATTCCGGCCAACCCCAAGGGCCCGACCCTGGCGCCGGATGTTCCCGCCGCGCCCACCGGCACCGTCACGGTGGTCGGCCGGGTGCATCCCTCCGAGAGTGGCGGGACCGACACGGTCACGGTGGACGGCAAGACGGAGATCCGCCGCATCGCCACCGGGCCGATCGCGCGCTACCTCAACCAGTACGCCGTCTACGACGCGTACGTGCTGGCGGTCGACGGCACGCCCGGCGTGACGGCCGCTCCGGTCGGGGTCCCGACGCAGAACGCCTGGCAGAACGCGGCGTACGTGGTGCAGTGGTGGCTGTTCGCCGGGCTGACCCTCGTCGGCTTCGTCTACCTGCTGCGCAAGGAGATCAGCCAGCCGGCGTCCGGGCCGGGCGATCGGGTGACGGGTTCCCGAGAGGCTGCACCCGTCCCCTAACCTGGTGGCCATGACCGTCTCGGAGCCGGATCCCACCCCGGTCGACCCCTTCATGACGACGCACGCCATGCCGCCGGCCCTTCCGGCGGAACCCGCGTATCCGGCGTATCCACCCGCGGAGCAGGCGTATCACTACGCCGAGCCGGTGTCTCCGGTCGCTCCGCCGCCGATGGAAGCCGCGCCGCCGGCCGTCCCAGCGCCGCCGCTGCCGATCGTGGCCCGGGTCGGCGAGATCTCGGTCAGCTCGACGACGATCTACACGCCGACGGGCGAGATGCCGCTCCGCGGTTCGCAGTGGGTCGTGACCGACCAGTGGCAGGCGCACTCGAAGATCCCGGTCTGGGCCATCGTGCTGTGCATCCTGACGTTCTTCTGCATCCCGATCTTCAACTTCCTGTTCCTGCTGGCCAAGGAGACCTACTACACCGGCATGGTGGTGGTCAGCGTGACGAGCGCGGGGCGGCACTACGTGGCCCGCATCCCCGTGAACAGCCAGGTGCAGGTCGCCAACCTGCAGAGCCAGGTGAACTACATCCGGTCCCTGGCGGCACTCTGAGCGAGTGCGGGCGGGCCCGAGGGCCCGCCCGCGTACCTCCAGCTCAGTAGCTCACAGCGCGGCGACGTTGCGCAGCAGCAGCGCCTCGGCCAGGCAGACCTTGGCGAACTCGCCCAGGTGGAGGCTCTCGTTCGGGCCGTGCGCCTTGGCGTACGGGTCCTCGACGCCGGTGACCAGCACGGACGCCCCCGGGAACGCCTCGGTGAAGGTGGCGATGAACGGGATCGAGCCGCCGACGCCGATGTCCACCGGCTCGGTGCCGTCCCAGGCCTCCCGGAACGCGGCGCGGGCGGCGTCGTAGGCCGGGCCGGTCGCGTCGATGACGATCGGGTCGCCGTCGTGCTCGAAGGTCACCTCGACGTGGGCGCCCCACGACACGTGCTTCTCCAGGTGCGCCTTCATGATCTCGTACGCCCGCTTGCGATCGTCGCCCGGCGCGAGCCGAATGCTGATCTTGGCCTTGGCCGTCGGGACGATGGCGTTGGGCGCTTCGCCGGTACGCGGGGCGTCGACACCGAGGATCGCGATGGACGGCTTGGTCCACAGGCGCTCGACGATACGCCCGGTGCCGATGAACTCGACTCCCTCGAGCAGCCCGGTCTCCTCGCGGAACCGGTCCTCCGGGTAGTCCAGCGGCGCGGCGGCGGTCGAGACCAGCCCTTCGACGGCCACGTCGCCGTTGTCGTCGTGGAGCGTGGTGAGCAGCCGCGACAGCGTCATCAGCGCGTCCGGCACCGCACCGCCGGCCATGCCGGAGTGCACGGCCTGCTTGAGCACCTTGACCTCGACGAACATGTTCACGATGCCGCGCAGCGAAGTGGTCAGCGCCGGGACGCCGATGTCCCAGTTGCCCGAGTCGGCGATCACGATGACGTCGCTGCGCAACGTCTCCTTGTATGCCTCCAGCAGCGCCGGCAGCGAGGCGGAGCCGAACTCCTCCTCGCCCTCGACGAAGACGACGACGCCCACCGGCAGCCGGTCGTCGGCCGTGCCGGAGCCGAACGCCCGCAGCGCCGCGACGTGGGCCAGCACACCCGCCTTGTCGTCGGCGCAGCCGCGGCCGTAGAGCCGCCCGTCCCGCTCCACCGGCTCGAACGGGTCGCTCTCCCAGAGCGACAGGTCGCCGACGGGCTGGACATCGTGGTGGGCGTAGAGCAGGACGGTCGGCGCGCCGGGCGGGGCCGGCTTGACGCCGATCACGGCCGGGTGCCCGTCGCCGATCCGGGCGATCTGGGTGTCCAGGCCGCAGCCGCGCAGCAGCTCCGCGACCGCCTCGGCGGAGCGCTCGAGCGGGGTGAAGTCGAATCCGTCGAAGGCGATGCCCGGGATGCGGGCCAGCCGCTCCAGGTCCGCGCGAACACCGGGGAGCTCGCGCTCCACCGCCGCGCGCAGCTCCTCGACGCTGAGGGTGGGTGTGGTCATGGCCTTGATCCTAACGACCCGTCAGATCGTGATCAGGACATCCACCAGGTCGGCCGTCCGGTCCGCGGTGAAGTGACCGGCCTCGCGCGCCTTCCACACGCGCAGGAACGGCATCGCCTCGGCCGGGTCCCGGGCTCGCAATCGCTCCCAGGCCAAATCATCTGGTACGCCGAGGAAAACCGTCAGGTCGGCGAGCTGCCGCATGGCGGCGCGCCCGGTCGAGACGCCTTCGACGAGGACGACGTCGACCGGATGCACCACGGTGACCTCGTCGACGAAGCGTTCCTCGATCCAGTCGTACCGGTGATAGCGGCCGGCCGCGCCCCGACCCAGTGGCAGGAGCACCTCCCGCTCCAGCCGGTCCCAGAAGGTGAACTGGTCGTCCCACCCGTCGAGCAGGTCGTCGGTATGCACGAGGTCGACCGAGGCGCCCCGTTCGAGCAGGGCGGTGCCCAGTTCCCCGGCGAACGTCGTCTTGCCCGCGCCGCTCTGCCCGTCGATCGCGACGATCCTCGTCCGCCCCGAGCGCGGTTCCTTGGCCAGGATCTCGTCGGCGACCTCAGCCGCGGTACGCCGATCGAGGCGGCGTACGTCGCTCACGGCGTGGCTCCTGATGCCGCTCCGGGGGCAATGGCCGGAAGGCCGGCGGGCGGACCCTGCTCGATCAGCCGCCAGAGCGCGTCGGTGTCGAGATGGGCCTCGACCAGGTCACCGAGACGGTCCACAGTGGCCTGCCGGACCGCGGCGAAGTCGGTGTCCGGGGCGGGTTCGAAGCCGTCCCGGCCGGCCAGCCCGGCCGCCAGCCGTAGGAAGCGCCGGCGGAACTCGTCCGACTCGAACGCGCCGTGCCAGTGCGTACCGAAGACCGGCCCGGCGCTGACCCCGTCGTCGCCGACGAACGGCGAAAGCCGCCCGATCCGGCTGATCCGGCCGTGGTGGATCTCGTAGCCGCGTACCTCGGCGTCGAGCGCCCTCCCGACCGGCCGGCCCAGCACCTTGCGGGGAGCGAACTCCACGTCGACGTCGAGCAGCCCGAGCCCGGCGACCTCCCCCGCTCGGCTCTCTACGTCGTCGCGGATGGTCCGGGCGAGCATCTGGTAGCCGCCGCAGATGCCGAGCACCGGCCGGCCGGCCGCGGCGTGCGCCAGCACCGCGTCGGCCAGCCCGGTCTCGCGAAGCCAGGCGAGGTCGGCGACCGTGGACTTCGAGCCCGGCAGCACGACGAGATCAGCCGCCGCGACCTCCGCCGGTTCGGCGGTGAACCGGACGGCGACGCCCGGCTCGACGGCCAGCGCCTCGGCGTCGGTGGCGTTGGAGACCCGGGGCAGCCGCACGACCGCCACCCGCAGCCACTGCTCCCCACGCGGCGCGGCCGGACGGCCCAGCACCCGCCCGTACGCGAGCGAGTCCTCGGCGTCCAGCCAGAGGTCCAGGTCGAACGGCAGGGTGCCGAGCACCGGCCGCCCGGTGAGCTGCTCCAGCGTGCGGAGCCCCGGCGCCAGTAGATCGAGTGAGCCCCGGAACTTGTTCACGATGAAACCCGAGAGCAATGCCTGGTCGGCCGCGTCCAGCAGGGCGAGAGTGCCGTAGAACGAGGCGAAGACGCCGCCGCGATCGATGTCGCCGACGACCACGACCGGCAGCCCGGCTTGCCGGGCCAGGCCCATGTTCACGAAATCCGCGTCCCGCAGGTTGATCTCGGCCGGGCTGCCCGCGCCTTCGCAGACCACGACCTCGTACTCCGCCCGGAGTTCGGCCAGCGTGGCGAAGGCGGTCTCGGCCAGTCTCGGCTTGAGGGACCGGAAGTTCTCGGCGGTGATGTGGTCGACCGCGTCCCCGAGCA
The DNA here is from genome assembly GCF_040682475.1 of Hamadaea sp. NPDC051192. Lineage (NCBI taxonomy): Bacteria > Bacillati > Actinomycetota > Actinomycetes > Micromonosporales > Micromonosporaceae > Hamadaea > Hamadaea sp. NPDC051192. Next base: position 162,624 of record NZ_JBFBAZ010000001.1, on the reverse strand, counting down.
GGACCACCTGACTGGACAGGTCGCTGCCGGGCTTCAGCAGGACCGGATTGAACCGGACATCGGGTTCGAGCCCGCACGCGGCGGCCTGCAACGCCTGCGCCCGGCCGATTTCTCCGCCTGTCCCGTCGGCCCGGATGGCGATCGCCGAGTTGTTCGACATGTTCTGCGCCTTGAACGGGGCGACCTTCACCCCGCGCCGGGCCAGCCAGCGGCAGATCCCGGCGGTGACCACGCTCTTGCCCGCGTCCGACGTCGTGCCGGCGACGAGCAGTCCGTGGCTCATCGCGCCCGCCGCGCGAGGCGGGTCACGACGGCCACGCCGAGCGCGGCCAGCCCCACCGCCCCGCTCAGCTTCGCCGCCCGTCGCGCGTCTGCTGCCGCGGGCTTGCCGCCGTCGCCGAGCGAGGGGCGTACCTCGGTCCGTCCGAAGTAGACGTTCTCGCCGCCGAGCGTCACGTCGAGGGCGCCGGCGAACGCCGCCTCGCACTGGCCCGAGTTGGGCGACGGATGCTTCCCGCCGTCCCGCTGCCAGACCTGCCACGTACGCCGGGTTCCCCCGCCGACGACGGGCGCGGCGATCGAGGTCAGCAGGGCGGTCAAGCGGGACGGAATCAGGTTCGCGGCGTCGTCGAGTTTCGCGGCGGCGGTCCCGAAGTCGGCGTACCGCTGAGATTTGTGACCCACCATGGCATCGAGCGTGTTGACGGCGCGATAGCCGACGAGGCCGGGAAGACCCGCGACCGCGCCCCACACGAGTGGGGCGACCACGGCGTCGGAGGTGTTCTCGGCCACCGACTCGACGGTGGCCCGTGCCAGGTCGCTCTCGTCCAACGCGGCCGGATCGCGACCGCACAGGTGGGTGATGCGATCGCGCGAGGCTTCGAGGTCGCCGGCTTCGAGCGAGTCCGCCATCGCCGCCGCCTCCCGCCGCAGCGACCGCCCTCCGAGCACCGCCCAGGTGGTCGCCGTGACGAGCGCGAACCGAGCCAGCGGCCGCTTCCGGGTCATCCGGTTCGCCACGATCGCCGCCACCACCGGTACGCCCACGGCCGCCGCCGTGAAGATCGCCCCGTCGGCGCGGCTGGGCGCGTAGAGCAGGCGCTCCAGGGTCCCAGCGGCCTTGCCGTACCCGGCCACTGGATGGAACCGGCGCGGATCGCCCAGCAGAGCGTCCAACGCGTATCCGGCCGCCATCCCCGCGGCGTCGACCTCGCGCACTCGAACCTCCTGACCATGGTGTGCCACTCGTGATCAGCCTAAAGCCGCCCCCGGTACGCCCAGCGCCCAGTACTCCCAGCGCCCAGTACGCCCAGCGCTGGTTCGCCTTGGGCGCTGGGCGCTCGGTACCCCAGCGCTCAGTACCCCAGCGCTCAGCGCCCAGCCCCAGCGCTCAGCGCGCCACCGCGTGCCCGAGCGTCCGGATCGTGAACCATGGGGTAGGCCGCGGTGCCACGACGGTCCCCCGCCGCACCCAGTCGTAGAGCATGCCCATGGTCGTCTCCGGGGCCATGGCCGAAGCCAACGGCCGCTGCCGCCGATGCCACCAGCGCGTGGGCCGCAGCGTCAGGAAGACGAAACCGGACGGGCGCCGCAGCGCCACCAGCACAGGTGGCGTCGTGGTGGTGATGAGCCGGGACAACGCCGCCTCCGCCGGCTCCTGGCTCACCGTGACGATCACGTCGCCGCCACGCCAGCCGCCCCTCCGGAGGAACCGGCGGAAGTCCTCGTCGCCAAGTCGTCGGCCGAGTTCGAGTGCCGCGTCGCGGACGGACGCGGCGATCGCCGCCTCATGCCGGGTCACCGTTCCACCTCCTCAGATCGAGCTGCCACATGCGGTTCGGGCTACCAACGGCACGAGCCCTCGGCCGCTTCCGTTGTGCGGTTGGCCTGCCGGCACGAGCCCTCGGCCGCTTCCGTTGTGCGGTTGGCCTGACGGCACGAGCCCTCGGCTGCCTCCGTTGTGCGGTTGGCCTGCCGGGACGAGCCCTCGGCCGCTTCCGTTGTGCGGTTCGGCCTACGGGCGGCGCGTGCCCCTCAACCGCGCCGCCCGTAGGTGCGGGCCGGCTTCGACGAACCGTGTCTGGACTGCGCTCCGCCAAACGCAGCGATCCGCCGAAGCCGGCCCGGTCCCGTTCGTCGCGTCGGGGAGCCGCGCCGAACGGGGGCTCAGTCAGACGGCGGCCAGCGCCGAGCGACGGCCCGCGACGTTGCCGTCGGCCTCGTCGTCGGCGTCGGCGTCGGCGTCGGCGTCGGCGTCGGCGTCGGCGTCGGCGTCATCGTCGGCGGCGTCCGCACCTTCGTCTCCGTCCGCCGTGGTGGCCGGTGTGCCGAAGTCGGCGATGTCGAATGGCGGCACTGGATCGTCGTAGCCGAACCCGTACGGGCCGAAGCCGGGTTCGTCCACGGCGTTGAGCGGATCGTCGGCGGACAGGCCGACGGGCTGTTCCGGGGCGGGTTCGGTCGGCTCGCCGCCGAGGCGAACGGGTTCGGTCGGATCAGGCTCGATCTCGCTGGCGGAGACCGGCTTGTTCCGCGCGAACCGGGCTCGGCCCCGGGCGAGGTTGTGGCCGACGGCCAGCGCCTCCATCTCGTAGAGGGTCCGCTTGGTGCCCTCGGTGTCCACCCAGTCCCGGGTGTAGATCTGGCCGTAGACGATGACAGGATCGCCGACCATGAGGCTGGACGCGACGCCGCTCGCCAGCTCGCGCCAGCAGGTGACCCGGACGCGCAGGCCGTTGCCGTCGACCCACTGACCGGTCGAGCGCTCCAGCCGCCGGGTGCCCGCCGCGACCTTGAAACTCGTCACCAATCGGCCCGAGTTCGAGGTACGCCGCCACTCCGGAGCGGTGAGCAGGTTTCCAACTACCGTGATATGCGTTTCGAACATGCTGAATATCGTGTGGCCTCGCCGAGCCGAACCAGCAAGTCACGATCATCGATATTGTGGACAGTGTTCGTGTGTGGAAAACTCGCTAAGACCAACTCGCGAGTAACTTGTAATCGTGGAGATTGACATCCTGGGTGCGCCGTACGAGCGGCACATCATCGACCTGCCGTCCGACGACGAGGGCCCAGTCGTCGCGACGCTGGTCCGGCGGCGGGCGCTGGGGAGCCTCTCGGGCGAGCCGCCAGAAGTGCAGTCAGCGCAGCCCACCAAGCGCGCCGTCCTCTATCTGCACGGGTTCTGCGACTACTTCTTCCAGACCCACCTCGCCGACTTCTTCGTCGACCGGGGCTGGGACTTCTACGCCCTTGACCTGCGCAAGTACGGCCGCTCGCTGCTCGGCCACCAGACCCCCAACTTCGTCCGCAGCCTCACCGAGTACTTCCCGGAGATCGACGAGGCGATCCGGATCATCCGGGCCGAGGACGGTCACGACACGGTCCTGATCAACGGCCATTCCACCGGCGGCCTGATCGGCTCGCTGTGGGCGGACTCGCGCCGCAAGGCGAAGTACGTCGACGGCCTGTTCCTCAACAGCCCGTTCCTCGACTTCAACGTGCCGTGGCTGATCCGGCGCCCGCTCGCCCCCATCGTCTCCGGCCTGGCCTCGCTCGGGCACTACCGGAAGATCGCCATGAACGTTTCGGGCACCTACGGCCGCAGCATCCACGCCGACCACAACGGCGAGTGGACCTACGACCTGGCCTGGAAGCCGGTCGAGAGCTTCCCCGTCCGCCTCGGCTGGCTGCGCGCGATCCGCGAAGGCCACCTACGCGTACGCCGTGGGCTGGCGGTCGACGTCCCGATCCTGGTGACGGCGTCCGACGCGTCGTTCAAGAAGCCCAGTTGGGACGAGGTCGCCCACGACATGGACGCGGTCCTCGACGTGGACCACATCGTCCGCTGGGCGCCCAACCTCGGCGACCAGGTGACGGTGGTTCGAATCCCCGGTGGCAAGCACGATCTCACCCTGTCCCGGCCGCCCGCACGCGAGCGACTGTTCACCGAGGTCGACAGCTGGCTGACGGCCAACCTCAATGCGGATGCGGCGGATAATGCCGCCAAATCTCCCAACCGCGCCGCCACACCAGCAGATCCCGGCTGAGCAGTCCCCGGCTGCCCGCGAAGAACATCCGGTCGACCGCCCGGCGTACCTTCTCGACGCCGAGCGGCGACCCGGACCCGGTCACCATGACGACATCCCGCGCCGGTACGCCGATCACCAACTCGCCCGGCACCTGGCCGGCCAGCCGCTCCCAGAACTCGTCGAGCAACACGGCTGACGACTCCCACCCGCCGAATGACACCATCAACACCGGCGGCCGCCCGTCCACCTGAACCTCGGCCGTCCATTTGGTCAGCAATTCAAAGGCGTATCGGCGAAGATCGTGCGGATGCAGCCGGATCTGGCGCAGATCTCGCCACGTCACGAGCCCCTGATACGGCGGCCCTGAGGCATAGCCGACCGCGAGTCCGCCCAGGAACTCGTCGAGGACTATGTCCCCCTCGTCCTGGGGATCCAGCTCGTCGAGCGAGACCAGCACCGGCAGAAATGTGGTGCTCATCACGTCCACGAGCGTTAACCTACTCCCGCGTACGCACACCTCCAATAGGCCGTCCAGCGGGTGGGTTTCAACATCGCTTTAGGTACCCTGTGATCTGCACGCGCCCGTAGCTCAGCGGATAGAGCAGCTGCCTTCTAAGCAGTTGGCCGCAGGTTCGAATCCTGCCGGGCGCACCTTCGTATCGGCGCGCCGTCCGAGTGCGCCTCAGCCGCTCATGATCATGGTCAATTTCGTGTCGCTATGGCAACGCGGAATTGACCATGATCATGAGCGTCATCCAAAAGCGCCCGAAATGCGCGCAAGCCAAGCACAAGCCAAGCGCAAGCGAAAGAGCTACGGGCTGAGGTACTCGGGATTGTCCGCGAGGAAAGTGCCTAACGTGTCGTCGCGAGCGGCTTCGAACATCCGCATCGTCCCGGCTGACAACGCCTCTCCCCCAGCGGGGTCTTCGTTGAAGCTGCCGGCGTTGGTCTTCAGCGTGACGAGGTCCGCCGCGGCGAGCACCTTGAGGTTGAAGAGGAAGTCGGCCGGGTCGTAGCCGCCGGTGTCGAGCTTGAGCGAGGCGCCCGCCGCCTTGAGCAGCTCGGAGAGTTTGGCCGGGTTGGCGAGTACGCCGGCACTGGTCGCCTTGGCCCCCATGGCCTTGATGAGTTCGCGTTGGTGCTTCTGGCGGTCGTAGTCGCCGTTCGGCAGGCCGTAGCGCTGGCGGGAATAGTCCAGCGCCTCCCAGGCCGCCATGGTCCGGCAGCCCTTCTTGTGGATCCAACTGTTCGGGAGTTGCGCCTGCCCGTCGTAGCTGTAGTAGACCGGTTTGCCGTTCTGCTCGATGTAGTGGCTCGACCAGGTGTCGTGCTCGACGCACAGGTGGACGCCGCCGAGTGCGGCGATGACGTTCTTGAAGCCGTTGAAGTCGATGACGGCGAGGCCGTTGAAGCTGATCCCGGTCAGCTGTTCCACGGTCTGCTTCATCAGCCCGGCTCCGCCCGGCCAGCCTTGGCCTTGCTGGGATCCGAAGAAGTACGCGGCGTTGATCTTGTCGCGGCCGCCGGCGTACCCCGAGTTGGCCCAGGCGGGTATGTCCACTTTGGTGTCTCGCGGGATCGACATCAGGTACGCCTCGTCGTGGGAGGCGGACACGTGCAGCAGCATGATCGTGTCGGCTCGGGACGTGTTCTCCGCCCAGCCTTCCCGGGTGTCCAGGCCCAGCAGCAGGAGGTTGATCGCCCCCGACATCGGCCGGCCGTTGGCCCCACCATGCCCGTCGACGTCGGCGACCTCGATGGAACTGGTGAGGTCGTTCAGGAAGGACTTGGCCGCCACTATGCCGCCGAACCCCGCGAGGGCCAGCAGAACACCGAGGACGGCGACGATTCTCGCGCCTAGCGGGCTGCGCACCTTACGAGCGGCCACGTCCTCACGATAGGCCCATTGAGCTGGTCACGCACACGGTGTGGCGTTGATTGCGCAGCTCAACGGCTGTTGGCTGCCGCTGGCCTGGAAGCCGGCGACGATCTGCGTACCGGCGGCGAGGGTGCGGTTCCAGCTCTTCGGGGAGAGGGTGACCGTACGCCCGTTCTGCCGGTAGTCGGCTTCCCAGGCGGTCGAGACGTCCACGCCCTCGGGCATCGTGAGCACGATCGTCCAGTCCGCCGTCGCCCGGATCGCGGTGATCACGATCTCCGCGGAGTATCCGCCCGACCAGCTCTCCTTCACGGCGTACCGGGCGGCGACGCCGACTGTGTCCGATTCGGCGGCGGACGACGACGACGACCGCGAGCGCGACGGCGTACGCACCGCCGAAGGCGACAGGGAGACCATCGGGAAGGACAGCGAATAGGAGGGCGACGGCGACGCCGGCGGAGTGCCGCCCGCGACGGCGTCGGGGTCGGGCGACAGGGGCGCGACCACCGCCAGTACGCCGAACCCGGCGGCCAGGCCCACGATCACGGCGATCACGGTGTTGCGCAGCCAGCCGGGCTGCCGCGGCGTCCACCAGCGAACCGGACCCGGGACATTCACGGAAGGAACTATATGCGGAAGGTCCGCCGATAGGCACTCGGTGCGACGCCGATGCTCGCGTGCAGCCGCTGCCGAAGGGAGACCGCGGTGCCGAAGCCGGCCTGCCGGGCGACCGCGTCGATCGGCAGATCGGTCGTCTCCAAGAGCTTGCGCGCGTGCTCGACCCGTTGGCGGGCAAGCCATTCGGCCGGGCTGACCCCGGTCTCCTCCCGGAATCGGCGGGTGAACGTGCGGACGCTCATCTTCGCGTGGCGGGCCAGCGTCCGCAGGTCCAGCGGCTCGTGCAGGCTCGCCATCGCCCAGGCCCGCGTGGTCGCGGTGCTCGTGTCGGTCGGCGACGGCACCGGCCGCTCGATGAACTGCGACTGACCGCCGTCGCGCCACGGTGGGACCACGCATCGCCGGGCGGTGCGGTTGGCGACGTCGCTGCCGAAGTCCTGGCGTACCGCGTGCAGGCAGAGGTCGATGCCCGCGCCCACGCCCGCCGAGGTCAGGATGTCGCCGTCGTCGACGAACAGCACGTCCGGGCGCAGCGCGACGCTCGGGAACAACTCGCGGAACCGGTCGGCCCAGAACCAGTGGGTGGTCGCCGGGCGGCCGTCCAGCAGACCGGCCGCGGCCAGCACGAACGCTCCGGTGCAGATCGACATCAGACGCGCTCCCGGGCGACGTGCGGCGAGCGCGGCGGTCACGGCCGCGTCGTTCACGCCCTCCGACAACGCTGCGGTTCCGTGCACTCCCGCCACCACCAAGGTGTCGGCTGTCGGGATCACTTCCGGCCCGTGGTCGGGGACGATCGCGAAGCCTAATTCGGTACGCACAGCGCCGCCGTCAGGCGTACACACCGTGACCTGGTAGAGCCGGTTTCCAGCGGAGTCCCGGGCGGCCAGGAAGATCTGCGTCGCCGTGCCGAGGTCGAAGGGGACGACCCCGTCGAGGGCCAGGATCACGACGTGATGCCGATCGGTCATGGCCCGATTCTTTCACACAGTGGCTCTCGGGCCACTCCTCCCATGTCGGCGTACGCCTGATCATGGTCACGTGACGACTTCGACCCGCTTACACCGCGCCTGGTCCGTGGCCGCGATCGCGTTCGTGGCGATCATCGGCGCGGCCGGCTTCCGCGCCACCCCCGGCGTGCTGATCACTCCGTTGCAGGAGGAGTTCGGCTGGGGCCGGGGCCTGATCTCGGCCGCCGTCTCGGTGAACCTCCTGCTGTTCGGGCTCACCGCGCCGTTCGCGGCGGCCCTCATGGAGCGGTTCGGCATCCGGCGCGTCGTCTCGATCGCCCTCGCTGTCGTCAGCCTCGGCAGCGGGCTGACCGTGTTCATGACCGCCAGCTGGCAGCTCGTCCTCTGCTGGGGCGTGCTGGTCGGGGTCGGCACCGGCTCCATGGCGCTGGCCTTCGTCGCGACGATCACCGGCCGGTGGTTCGTCAAGCATCGCGGCATCGTCACCGGGGTGCTCACCGCCGCCGGGGCGACCGGCCAGCTGATCTTCCTGCCGCTGCTGGCGAACATCACCGCGACGCACGGTTGGCGGACCGCCGCGCTGACCGTCGCCGGGACCGCGCTCGCCGTGGTGCCACTTGTGGTCTGGCTGCTGCGCGACCACCCGGCCGATGTCGGCACGACGGCGTACGGGGCCGATCCGGCGGAGCCGGTCGCCGCTCCCGCGAAGACGGCGAACGCCGCCGCCCGCGCGCTCGGCAGTCTGCGTACGGCCAGCAAGTCGGGCGCGTTCTGGGCGCTCGTGGTGGGCTTCGCGATCTGCGGCGCGAGCACCAACGGCCTCATCGGCACGCATTTCATCCCGGCCGCGCACGACCACGGGATGCCGGCGACGACCGCCGCCGGGCTGCTGGCCCTGATCGGGATCTTCGACATCGCCGGAACCGTCGCGTCCGGCTGGCTCACCGACCGGGTGGATCCCCGGCTGCTGCTCGCGGCGTACTACGCGTTGCGCGGCTTCTCGTTGCTGCTGCTGTCGCACCTGCTGGACGCGCAGGCCCACCCGCCGATGCTGTTCTTCATCGTGTTCTACGGCCTCGACTGGGTGGCCACGGTTCCGCCGACGATCGCGTTGTGCCGTACGCACTTCGGCGCGGACGGCCCGATCGTCTTCGGCTGGGTCTTCGCCTCGCACCAGATCGGGGCCGCTGTCGCGGCGACCGGCGCCGGCGTGGTGCGGGACGCGCTGGGTTCCTATTCGCTGGCCTGGTACGCCGCCGGCGCCCTGTGCTTCATCGCGGCGGCGGTCTCGGCCCGCATCGGCGTACGCCGTCTCGCCCCGGCGCCCGTCTGACGCCTACTGGTACTTCGAGGAGGCGTGCTCCTGGGCGATGCGCCGCAGCGCGACCAGGATCGCCTCGCCCAGGACCGTGCCGGTGATCACCGCTTCGACGGTGCCGGCGCGGTCCGGGCGTTGCATCACGACGCCGACCTCCGCCTCGGCGAGCTGTTCCGCGGACTCGGCGTACCTGTCGAGGAGGGTGAGCAGGTCGTCCTGGCCCAGCGCGCGGATGGCGTGCACCGCGTCGGCGACCTGATCCACCTCCGGCCGGTCGGGATAGACGTGCCAGCCGCGGCGCCGGATCAGCTCGAGCACCTCGGCTCGGGCCTGCTCCCATTCCGGGGCGGAGCGGTCCGCCCGGGTCGGCCGGGTGAGCAGGTAGTGGGCCGTGCCGCGGACTTCGTGGCCGAACTGGCGCGGGTCGTCGGCCGAGCGCAGCACCTCTTTCACCGCCGTGATGCCGAGCCCGCCGACGTCGATCAGCGCCCGGATCAGCCGCAGGCGGCGCAGGTGCTCCGGCCCGTAGTCGGCCTGATTGCGCCCGGTCGGCGTACCCGCCGGGAGCAGTCCCTCACGGAGGTAGTACTTGATCGTGGGCAGCGGCACGCCGCTGCGCTCCACCAGTTCGCCGACCTTCACCTGTTCCGCCTTGACTCCGCGACCGAGCTAATGGATAGTGAGGATATCCGCTATCCGAAAGGACGTCTCCATCATGGCACACGTGTTTCCGGGCCGCATGACCGCGGACATCCAGGGAGACTTCGTGGTCTTCCTCATCGGCATGCGGTTCAACAAGCCGTGGAAGATCCACAAGTGGTGGCACGCGTTCACGGCCATGCCGCGCATGCTGCGGGAGCTGGCCAAGGACCCCGACGCCGGTCTCCTCGGTTACCTGCAGACCATCGGCCCGCGCGGCCCGGTGCTCATCCAGTACTGGCGATCGGTGGAACAACTCGAGCGGTTCGCCCGCGACCCGCGATACGCCCACCGCCCGGCCTGGAAGAAGTACAACCGGCTCGTCGGCGGCAGCGGCGACGTCGGCGTCTGGCACGAGACCTACCAGGTCCAGAACCAGCGGTTCGAGAGCGTGTACGCGAACATGCCCAGGTTCGGCCTCGCCAAGGCTCGCGAGGCCGAACACCTTCCGGTGGTCCGTCGCGGCAACACCGCGGCGGAGCGGCGTGGCGCGACAGCCCCGGAGGATCTGCCCGTCTCCTACTGAGCCCGGCGAGCGGCCTTCCGGCGGGCCAGCGTGATGCCGAGCGCGAGCGCGACGACGGCCAGCACCGCCAGCAGGATCCAGGCGCCGGCGCCCATCGGGGCCGAGGCCGGCGCCGCTGCCGTCGTCGCCGTGGCGGTCGCTGCTTCCTGCGTACCAGTCGATGGTGAGGCTGAGTCCGACGGCGAGGGCGAGACCAGCGCGGCCTCGGTGGGCGTCGCGCCGGGAGCCGCAGCCGCGAGCTTCAGCACGGGCGCCGGGTGCTCGGGGTTGGGGTCGCTCGCGGTGGGGATCTCGATCCAGCGGTCGACATCTCCGTTGCTGTAGGTGACGAGGGTCTTGAAGGCCACGCTCTTGGCGTTCGGGAGCTGCTTGACCTTGATCTTGTACGCGGCGTCGGTCTTGACCTTCAGCGTTGTCCCGGCGACCGTGTAGCCGTCGGCGGTGGGGGTGAACTTCCAGCCGGCCGGGGCGGAGACGAGGCTGACGTCGGCAGGGGCGATGCCCTGCGGGAGCACGACGCGGACCGACGAGATCCCGGCGGAGCCGCTCTCGGCCTCAGCCGAGAAGCTGATCACCGCGTCGGCCGCGAGCGCCTGCGCGGGCTTGGCGCTGACCTCGACGTGCGCGAACGCCTGACCGGCGAGCGCGAGCGCGCCCAGCGCGACACCGGCGGCGACCGCCGCGAGCCTGCGTGTGAACACCTGATTCCCCCTCGTTGACAAGCCGTGCCGACCCTGACGTCGGGCTGACCATGACAGTGGGCTGACCCTGACGTTGGTATGTCGGCGGCTCGGCAAGATTAGTTCCCGGGTTCTCCGATCACACCGTGACCAGGCTCCAGAGCGTGATGGACACCTCACGGGCGGACGGCCGGCGGGCCGGGTTCTTGTCCATGCAGGCCCGGACCAGGTCGGTGATCCCGCCGGGCAGGCCGGGCACGGCGAGCACCGGCGCGGGCGCCAACGCCTTCGGCCGTACGCCCCGGCGCGGCCGCCCGATGCTGCGAGTCTGATACGGCGAACTCCCGGTGAGCATGCGATAAACCAGTACGCCCAGCGAGTAGACGTCCTCAGCCCGGCTGAGCCCGTCCTCGGTCGCCTCGGCGAGCCCATAGTCGATGATCTTCACCCCGACCGGGGTCAGCATGACGTTGTCCGGGTTGAGGTCGCGATGCGTGACGCCGCGCCGATGGGCGACCGCCAGCACGTCGGCGACGCTTCCACCGATCCGGGCCACCTCCGGCCACGGCAGCAGCGTCCGGCGTTCCATCCGGGTGGACAGCGACTCGCCCTGGAGCAGCTCCAAGACCATGAAGCCGATCGTCGACCCGTCCGCGAGCGCGGCGTCGCCATAGTCGTAGAGACGCGGGACGTTCGGATGACGCAGCCGCGTAGTGATCATGGCCTCGTTCCGGAGCAGCTCACTCGTCACGGAGTATGCCCGGCCCCGTCCGGACAGACACTTCACCGCCCGGGCCTTGCCTTCGAAGCTGTCGACGGCCCGGTAGACGTGCGAGACGCCACCCATCGCGAGGCGGCCGGTGAGGACATATCGTCCACCGAGCGCGGTGCCAACGGGGAGCCACACGAAAGAGAAGTTTTCCCCACCGTGCGTACGCGGAACAACAGTCATCGTGTTACGAGAAACGAAACTGGCACGCGATTGACTCTGCGGGAGATCGCCGGGGCCGCAGAGGCGACCGCCGCCGGGCTCCCGCAGACCTGATCAGCCGTCGATCACTCGGCCCGGGCCGACCTTTCGTCGAAGTCGCCGGCCGCGACTCCGGCCCGGAAAACCCGCCACTCCTCGTCGGTCAACCGGACGACGATCTCCGGCTGAGTCGAATTGCGCAGGAGGACTTCGCCAGCCTCGAACTTCACCTCGGCGCAGGTACCCGCCTCGCATTTACTGCTACGCCGCCACTGCGCCGACCCCGTCTCCCGCCTAGACATCGACACCACCTTCTGACGTGTCTCGTCGATGCCTTGAGTGTGCCACGACCATGCGAGCGATATTCGCGACCGGACATGAGGTTGACCGCGAATGAATTCACGCGAATCTGTTCGCGGTCGCGGAGATGAAGCGCAATGACTCCGCCGGGCTCAACGAGACGGTCTCCAGTCCACGGTAGACCCGCCAGTACGGTGTCGGGTCGGCCCGGTCGATCATCGCCGACTGCGTCATCGCGCTCTCGAAATAGACCAGGTCGCCCTCGTCGGCGGGGAACTCCATGATGATGAAGGTGCTGGAGACGGTGTGGATGCCGGCCGTGAACGGCAGAATGCGCAGCTGGATCCGAGGGTCGTGGCCCAGCTCGGCGAGATAGGTCAGCTGCTCGCGCATGACCGAGGCGTCCCCCGCCATCCGGAGCAGCACCGACTCATCGATGATCGCGTCGATGTGCGGCCGATTCGGGCCGTTGAGCATGTGCTGCCGGCGAGACAGGCGTACGCGGGTCCGGATCTCCTGATCCTGGGCGCTCAGCCCCTCGACGGCGGCGGCTCGCAGCACCGCTCGGGCGTACGCCTCCGTCTGGAGCAGGCCCGGGACGAGCAGGGGCTGGAAGAAGGACAGCCGCGAAGCGTCCGCCTCCAGCGCCACATATTCGGCGTACCCGGCGGGCAGCTGGTCGCGGTACTCCGCCCACCAGGAGCGCTGCCGACTGGCTCGGGCCAGGTCGACGAACTCCTCGACCTGCCGCGCCTCGGTCACGCCGTAGAGCTGGAGCAGTGCCTTGACGTCGGTCACGGTCGGCTTGGTCTTGCCGTTCTCGATCCGAATCATCTTCGAGATCGACCAGTCAAGAGCGTCGGCCGCCTGCTCCTGAGTCCGGCCGGTGTCGTCACGCGCCGCTCGAAGTGCCTGCGAGAGTCGCCGACGCGCGATGGTCGGGCCGTGCAGGCGGCTGGTCGCGGGCTCCATGCCCTCCTCCGTGCTCGTCCGCTCCCCCGGGCTGGCATTCGGTCAGGCGGCTCATCGCCACCTGGCGGAGTGCCAGTAAAAGAAGGGTATATCGTCCCTTCCGTCATTGTCACTGCGTGGATCTCCATCATGGACGAGGCAACGCAGTGACCAGCCCTGACAATCGGGAGTGTCAGATGGTGGAACTGCACGCCGCAACGTGGCGGCGTAGCACCAAGTGCGAAGCGGGGGCCTGTGTGGAGGTCACCGAGCTAGGCAGCGAGGCGGTCGGGATGCGCAACTCGACTCAGCCGGAAATCGCGATCGCCTTCTCCGTCGAGACCTGGCGCGACTTCATCGCGGGAGTACGCGCTGGGGAGTTCGATCAGCCGTCCGCATGAGCAGACGGCACCCGGGCTGTCTCCCGAGTGCCGTAAAGACCGACCGAGCCCGCACAGGCACCGCCCGAGTCCACAGTGAACATACCGGCGTCTCCCGCGCCGCCCGCACCAGGGCCACCCGCCGTCACCCGTTAGCGTGACGGCCGGTCGTGCCTCTTGACATGAGCCGAGTGGCCAGATCCAGGCACCGCTCAAGATCATTCAGGTTAGCCGTCTCGGCGTCCGGGTACTTCTTTCGCGCCACACCATGATCAAATTTCGCGCCACACCATGATCAAACGACAACCGATCATGCCTCTGAAGCGTCTCTATATCGCAAGGAGGGGGCGAAAGATGGGCGCCGGTGACCGGGATCGCAGCGTCATAGTGACCTGGATCGCTGCTCACCGGCGGTGGATCCGGTGGAATGAATAGGGCAAACGCGGCGTTGAGCTGAAGCGCGACGAGGGGGTCGCCGAAAACCGCAGCTTATCGTGCTGATCAGCGAAGTCGCATGTGCCTTTCAGGGGTTTCACAGTTAGCTGTGACACTTTCAGACCGGCGAGAAGGAATCAGCTCCGTTGGTCATCTGTTACGCAGATGTCAGCACCGCACACCGTAGCGGTAATTACGGGGGAGGGACCCGAACGTGGAGAACATGACGATCCTGCGCACCGACCAGGTGGCCGAGGAGCGTGACCTCGTCGGCGTCTACCTGCACGAGATCTCCCGCACGCCGCTGCTCGACGCGGCCCAGGAGGTCGAACTCTCCAAGGCGATCGAAGCCGGCCTGCTCTCCGAGCACTGGCTGGACGAAGATCAGATCCCCGCGGGGGTCAGCCGTGAAGAGCTCGAGCTACTGATCTCGGAGGGCAATCGCGCCAAAGACCTGTTCATCCGGGCCAACCTGCGGCTGGTCGTGTCGATCGCCCGCCGGTACGTCCGGTCCGGCATGCCGATGCTCGACCTGATCCAGGAGGGCAACACCGGCCTGGTCCGGGCAGTCGAGAAGTTCGACTACGTCAAGGGCTACAAGTTCTCGACCTACGCCACCTGGTGGATCCGGCAGGCGATCAGCCGCGCGATCGCGCAGCAGGAGCGTACGGTCCGGCTTCCGGTGCACCTCGTCGAGGACGTCAACCGGATGCGGAACGTCGCCCGGCAGCTCACTCGCGAGCTGGGCTCCGAGCCCGAGCCCGAGCAGATCGCGGCCGCGCTCCAGGTGCCCGTCGAGCGGGTCAACGAGCTGATCCGCTGGTCGCAGGACACCGTGTCGCTCGACACCCCGGTCGGCGACGACGGCGACACCAACCTGGGTGACCTGGTGGCCGACTCCGACGCCCCGTCGCCGGAGGAGATCGTCCTCTCGGCCCTGGAGCGTCAGCGGATCGAGGGCCTGCTCAATCACCTCGACGACCGCTCGGCCGGCATCATGCGGGCGCGCTACGGTCTGGAAGACGGCCGCGAGCACTCGCTCACCGAGGTTGCGTCGCGCTTCTCGCTCTCCCGCGAGCGCATCCGGCAGCTGGAGATCCAGGCGCTGGGCCGGCTCCGCGAGCTGGCTCGGGCCGAGGGCCTGCAGACCGCCTAAGCCCCAGTTGTACGCAGAAAGCCCCGCCCGACATCGGGCGGGGCTTTTCGCTGTTCCTGACTAGGACTTGACTCGGCCGTAGCCGTACGGCGTCATCATGTCGATGCTCGCGAGTTTGACCGATTCGCCGAAGGTCGGGGCGTGGATGACCTTGCCGCTGCCGACGTAGAGCGCCACGTGCCCGAGGTCGGAGTAGAAGACCAGATCCCCGGGCGCCAGTTGGGACCGGCTGATCCGGGCGGTCTCGTCGTACTGGGTGGCGGCGTGGTGATAGAGGCTCACCCCGGCCGCCTTCCAGGCCGCCATGGTCAGGCCGGAGCAGTCGTAGCTGCCCGGTCCGTCGGCGCCCCAGGCGTACGGCTTGCCGATCGCGTTGTACGCGTACGTCACGGCGACGCCGGCCTTTCCGGAGACCGCCGGGATCTTCCCGGTGTATCGCCCGGAGGTCTGACTGCTCGTGCCGTACAGCTGCTTCTTCTGGGCTTCCAGCTTCTTCAGATCAGCCTCGATCTGCTTCTTCTGGGCGGCCAGCTTCGCCACGTCCTCCTGGGCCTTGGCCAAGGCCGCCTGCAACGCCGACTTCTGCTCGTCGTACTTGTCTCCGGCGTCGCGGGCCGACTCGATCATCGTCGTCTGCGTGTCGGCGATCTGCTGCAACGTGCCGAGGCGTTCGACCACGTCCGTCGGTGACGAGGTGCCGAGCAAGGCGTTCCAGGTCGCCAGCTGACCGCTTCCGGCGTACGCCGACGCGGCCATCTTCGCGACCCGCTGGCGAGCATCGTCCCGCTGATGCGCCAACGGGCCGAGCGACGTCTCCAGTTGCTGGATCTGCGCCTGCACCGACTTGGCCTGCTCGGTGCTCTTGTTGAACTGCTCGACGAGCTTCTCCAGTTTGGTCGACGCCTCGGTGATCTGTTTGGAGAGCTCGGATTCGGAGGGAGCCGCGTGGGCCGCACCGGGCGCCAGAAGCACCGCCAGCGCAGCCACGAGAGGCATGGCGAATCGCCAACCCCGTGGGAGTAGTCGCAAGGGGGTGTGAACCTTTCTTCCGCGACCCGACCATCTCCGCAGGTCCGGGCCGGCCGCCTACCGGGTTAGCTGCGACGTCTGGCGTCACGGGCTCGCGCTGGAAGATTCGCGCTACCACGACCGGGGGAACGGCCGCGGATTCGCCCCACTTACCTGGGTCCCCGGTTCACAATCAATCGCTGGTGACTCGACGGCACCGGCCAGGTGTCGCCCTTTTCTGGACGATCGGGGGCCTGACCAGCTCAGACACCGTAACCCGGGATTCGCGTCGTGCAAAGGGCAAGATGCACCCATCTGCCCATGATGGCCCCGGTTGGGCCGGGAAAGTTCATCAGCTCAGTCTGCGATCAGCTGGCATAAGAGGTGCCAAGGTGACAGGTGGCAGATTGAAGCACTTCCCAACGATGCCGGTCACTCCGACAATGAGCATACAAGCGTGTCACACGAGGAGGAGGCCATGCAGCCTACCCGGCGCGCACAGGAGCTGAGCCTGCCCGGCATCCGGGTCACCGACCGGTGGTTCGTGGTGGGTCAGCGCAAGTTCGACGTCACGGAACTGCAGAACCTGCGGACGGTGCGCGGATCGCACCATCCCTTGGCGGTCCGCGCCGGGATCTGCGCGCTGCTGGCCGTGGCCGGCATCGGCGTCTTCTTCGACCGGCTGGAGCCCGTCGGCTTCGTCGGCCTGACGATCGCCGCCCTGCTGCTCGCCGCGGCCGCGGTCGCCGTCGCCTGGCGCAATCCCCGCAGCTACGAGATGTGGGCCGAGTATCGCGGTCTCAGCGTCCAGCTCTACTACTGCGACAACGAACGCCGCTACAACGCCGTCTCCCGTGCGATCATCCGCGCCCGCGAGCGCGCGTACCTGGCGGATTCCCCCGTCGCCGACCAGTATCCGGCAGCGGCCGCGCAGGCCGCATGGTTCACCCAAGCTGCCTGACTCGCACCAAGTGTGCGACATGCGACCCGGACATCTGCCGATAGTGGCAGGACAGTCATCCATCCGATGCTGTGCGGTCAAGGTCCGGGAGCACCCCCAATGCCGGAGATCCACCATTTCGCGTACGGCTGGTTCAACCCCGCGCTGGCGTACCTGCTGGCTTTCAGCGGTTGTCTGACCGGCCTGGTCTGCACCACTCGCGCCCGTGCCGCCGGCACCCGGGCCCGCCGAGCCCGCTGGCTCGTCCTGGGTTCGGTCTCGATCGGCGGCGCGGGCATCTGGCTCATGCACTTCATGGCGATGATCGGCTTCGACATCCCCGCCAGCCCGATTCGCTACAACCTGACCGCGACCGTGGCCAGCCTGCTGTTCGCGGTCGTGACGGTCGGCCTGGGCCTGTTCTTCGTCGGCACCGGCCGGCGCGGGATGGGCAAGTTGCTCGTCGGCGGCGTCTTCACCGGCTCCGGCGTGGTCGCGATGCACTACACCGGCATGTACGCCATGCGCGTGTCCGGCCAGATCAGCTACGACGAGGGACTCGTCCTGGCCTCGGTGGTGATCGCGATCGTCGCGGCGACCGTCGCCCTGTGGTTCACCATCTCCGTCCATGGTGGATGGAAGTCGCTGCTGGCCGCGGCCGCCGTCATGGCCTTGGCCGTCTGCGGCATGCACTACACCGCGATGGCGGCCTTACGCGTACATCTGGAATCGACGGCGGCTCCGGCGACCGGGATCGCGCCGACGCTGCTCATCGTGCCCATCTTCGTCATCGCGGCAGCGACCCTGCTCGGCGCGTTCGTGAGCGCGTTGCAGGCCATGACGCAGGAGGAGTTCGGCAGCGGGCCGATCACTCCGCCGTCCCAGGCAATGGTCCGCGTACCCCGGCCGCGCACCTGGCCCGGGGTCCACAGTGCACCCGGCCGGGATTGACGGAATCTGCTAGAAACGGCGCATGCTCCGAGACTTCCGGCCGACGTTGGCGATGATGCCCCTGCACGCGATCACCGAGGTCTACGGGGAGGAGGGGCTGCGAGAGCGGTTCCTCCACGAGATCTCCCGCTTCGGCGAGGCCGACCGCGTACGCCTGGAGCAGGCCCTCGATCTCGCCGCCGACCTGCACGGCGGGCAACGTCGCGTACGCGAGCCGTATCTGAATCACCTGTTGCGTGTGACGATCCGGATCCTCCATTACTACCGGGTCGACGACGTGGACGTCCTCGTCGCCGCACTGCTGCACGACGCGGCCGAGGATCAGGCGTACAAGCTGGTGGGAAGCGCGGACACCACGGCCGCGCTGGACCGCTTGGGTGAGTTGTTCGGGCCCCGGGTCCGCCGGCTGATCGCGGCCGTGACCAACCCGGAGTACAGCCCGGACCGGCACGAACACGAGCAGTACCGCGAGCATCTCGCCGAGTCGCTGGACGCGGAGCCGTGGGCGCGGGTGATCAAGATCTCCGACTTCACCGACAACGGCGTGGGCGTCATCCACACCACCGGGCCGAAGGTCAGCAGTTCGGCGCGCAAGTACCGGCCCCTCGTGCCGCTGTTCCGGGAGTTGATCCCCCGGGCCGACACGCCGCTGAGCGACGCCGCCAAAGCGCACATCCTGGACCAGCTCGATCTCGCCGAAGAGCGTTTCGCGGCGATTCTCGACGGCAGAGTTTGACGGCCGTCAGCGCGACACGCCCGACATATGTTGGGGTTCTTTCTCGCGGCCACCACAACATGTAGGGTGATTTCACCGGCTCGCCGCTAACGGTGGGCACGGGTCCGTCCACCGCGCCCACGCGCTGCCCCTGGCTTCGCGTGCGCTGCGCTGTGCCCGCGAACCGTGCCGCGCGGGCGCCCAGCCGGCTGTGGAGGCTTGCGTTCTGGAGGGGGAACTGCCCATGTCTACCGCGACATTGGGGATCGCACCGCACGAACTCGGTGAGACCCGGCACGCGCTGTTCGGCGAGGTCGAGGCGGCCGCGGCCGGGCTCGCCGAGGTGGCGCCGAATCGGGTGGCCGAGCCGGTGGTGGCCGGGGTGTGGCCCGGCGCTACCCAGGCTGACCTGCGACTTCGCGCCATCGAGACGGCGGCCGCGCTCGTCGCGCAGGAGCCGGCGTACTCGCGGCTCGCGGCGCGCCTGCTCGCCCGGCACATCCGCGAGGAGGTCGCCGGGCAGGGCGTACGCCGATTCAGCGAATCGGTCGCGACCGGTCACCGGCTGGGTTTGATCGCCGACGACGTGGCCGAGTTCGTCGCGGCGCACGCCGGCGAGCTCGACGCCCTGGTCGACGACAGCGCCGACGACCGCTTCGAGTACTTCGGCCTGCGGACGGTCTACGACCGGTACGTCTACCGGCACCCGACCAACCGGCAGGTCATCGAGACCGCCCAGCACTTCCTGCTCCGGGTCGCCTGTGGACTCATGGGGCCGGTCGGGGCGGCGGGCACCGTCGGCCAGACGGTGGCCGGCGGCGTGGCCGGGGTCGCCGAGTTGTACCGGCTCATGAGCCGGCTGGCGTACCTGCCCAGCTCGCCGACCCTGTTCAACGCCGGAGCGCGGCGTCCCCAGCTGTCCAGCTGCTTCCTCCTCGACTCCCCCAAGGACGAGCTGGACTCGATCTACGAGCGCTACACGCAGGCCGCCCGCCTCTCCAAGTACGCCGGCGGCATCGGCATCTCGTGGAGTCGCATCCGCTCCCGGGGTTCGCTGATCCGGGGCACGAACGGGCTGTCCAACGGCATCGTGCCGTGGCTGCGTACCTTCGACTCGAGTGTGGCCGCGGTGAACCAGGGCGGCCGCCGCAAGGGCGCCGCCTGCGTCTACCTGGAGCCGTGGCACGCCGACGTCGAGGACTTCCTCCAGTTGCGTGACTCGACCGGCGACGAGAACCGGCGTACGCACAACCTCCACCTCGCCAACTGGATCCCGGACGAGTTCATGCGCCGGGTCGAGGCCGACCAGCCGTGGTCGCTGTTCGACCCGAAGGTGGTGCCGCACCTGGTCGACCTGTGGGGCGGGGACTTCGACGTCGCGTACCGGAAGGCGGAGGCCGAAGGGCTGGCGACCAAGCAGGTCAGCGCCCGCGAGCTGTACGGCCGCATGATGCGTACGCTCGCCCAGACCGGTAACGGCTGGATGACGTTCAAGGACCAGGCCAACCGGACCAGCAACCAGACGGCCGTCCCCGAGAACGTCGTGCACCTGTCGAACCTGTGCACCGAGATCCTCGAGGTGACCTCGGACGGCGAGACGGCCGTGTGCAACCTCGGCTCGCTGAACCTGGCCGCGCACGTGCGGCTCGACGAAGCCGGCGGAGAGTTCGACTTCGCCGCGCTCAGCGAGTCGGTGCGGATCGCGGTGACCGTGCTCGACCGCACGATCGACCTCTCCTACTACCCGACCGCCGAGGCGGCCAAGGCGAACCTGCGCTGGCGGCCCACCGGCCTCGGGGTGATGGGGCTCGCCGACGTCTTCTTCCAGCTGCGACTGGACTTCGACGCGCCGGAGGCGCTCGCGCTGTCCACCCGGATCGCGGAGGAGATCGCGCTGTCGGCGTACGAGGCGAGCGCGGAACTGGCCGCGACGCTCGGCCGGCACGAGACCTACGACCAGACGCGGGCGGCGCAGGGCGTACTGCACGTCGACCACTTCCCCGACGCCGCGATCACCCAGGCCGCCCGGTGGGCCGCGCTGCGTACGCGGGTGGCCGAGGTCGGGCTGCGCAACTCGCTGCTGATCGCGATCGCCCCGACCGCGACGATCGCCTCGATCGCGGGCGCGGCCGAGTGCATCGAGCCGGTCGTCTCCAACCTCTTCAAGCGCGAGACGCTCTCCGGCGAGTTCCTCCAGGTCAATCGGCACCTGATCCAGGAACTCAAGGAACACGGGCTGTGGACGGACGCGCTCCGCGAGAAGATCGTCGCGACCGAGGGCTCGATCGCCGGGATCGACGAGATCCCGGCCGAGATCCGGTCGCGCTTCCGTACGGCGTGGGAGCTGCCGCAGCGGGCGCTGATCGACCTGGCCGCCGCGCGTACGCCGTTCATCGACCAGTCGCAGTCGCTGAACCTGTTCATGGCCGCGCCCAACATCGGCAAGCTCTCCTCGATGTACGCGTACGCCTGGCGCAAGGGTCTGAAGACCACCTACTACCTGCGCTCCCGGCCGGCGACCGCGATCGCCAAGACGACCCTGGCCGCCCAGCCCGGGTCGATCCGCCCGGTGTCGGCGCAGCCCGCACCGCAGCCGCGCGCGGCGATGTCCCTGATCAACCTGAACCTGGAGAACCCGGAAGTCTGCGAGGCCTGCCAGTGACGACCACCGCCCAGAAGATGCTGCTCGACCCGGGTCTCGACCTGACCCTCCGGCCGATGCGGTACCCGGACTTCTACGAGCGGTACCGGGCGGCCATCCGCAACACCTGGACGGTGGAGGAGGTCGACCTCGGCTCGGACCTGCCCGATCTGGAGACCTTCACGCCGGAGGAGCGGCACCTGATCAACCGCCTCGTGGCGTTCTTCGCCACCGGCGACACGATCGTGGCCAACAACCTGGTGCTCAACCTCTACCAGCACATCAACGCGCCGGAGGCCCGGCTCTACCTGTCGCGCCAGCTGTTCGAGGAGGCCGTGCACGTCCAGTTCTACCTGACGCTGCTCGACACGTACCTCCCCGACGAGGCCGAGCGGGCCAAGGCGTTCGCCGCGGTGGAGAACATCCCGTCGATCGCCCGCAAGGCCCAGTTCTGCTTCACCTGGATCGACTCGGTCTTCGACGTGCAGCGCCTGGAGACCGTCGAGGACCGGCGCAAGTTCCTGCTCAACCTGATCTGCTTCGCCGCCTGCATCGAGGGCCTGTTCTTCTACGGCGCCTTCGCGTACGTCTACTGGCTGCGTTCGCGTGGGTTGCTGGACGGACTGGCCGCCGGGACGAACTGGGTGTTCCGCGACGAGTCCATGCACATGGACTTCGCGTTCGCCGTCGTCGACACGGTTCGCGCCGAGGAGCCCGGCCTCTTCGACGAGGAGCTGGGCAAGACGGTCACCCGGATGCTGGAGGACGCGGTCGACGCCGAGCTCCAGTTCGCCGAGGACCTCTGCGGCGCCGGGCTGCCCGGCATGACCACCGCGGACATGCGCGAGTACCTCCAGTACGTCGCCGACCAGCGGCTGGCCCGGCTCGGCCTGCCGGCCCGGTTCGGCTCGCGCAACCCGTTCCCGTTCATGGCCCTGCAGGACGTCCAAGAACTCGCCAACTTCTTCGAGCGGCGGGTCACGGCGTACCAGGTCGCGGTGGAGGGAACCGTCTCGCTCGACGAGGACTTCTAGTCCTCGCAGACGAATGGGCGCGGGCCGGGGGTCCTCATCCCGGTCCGCGCCCTGTCTTCAGCGGCGTCAGTGGTACGCCGTCAGCCGCAGTGCTCGAAGCCGCTGGTGTAGCTCGAGCCGCCGGTGCTGCCGCCCCACTTCACGCATCCCGGGGCGGTCCGCTTCACCGGCCCGGCGTAGTAGCTGAAGTTGCCGGAGTCCGTGGTTCTCGTCGAACCCTGCGGCTCCAGGAAAGCGCTCGTCGCCGTGGCCGACCCGACGTTGGCGAACTTGAGCGTGACCACGCAGTTCTGTCCGGCCGAGCTGCTCCACAGCAGGTTGGTGGTGCCCGCGCTGCCGAGCTTCACCGAGTCGATGTTGTTGTAGCCCGCGCCGCAGACCTCGCGCGGGTCGTACGGGGTGGCGCAGTTGTTCGAGGTGACCGAGCCCCGGGTGTACGGGAAGGTCACGCCGTTGAACACGGACTTGATGATGTGCGACTGCGACCGGTCCGGGTACCGGACCTCGTAGTGCAGGTGCGGCGAGATGCCGTTGCCCGGCTTGGACGTGTTGCCGACGCCGCCGATGACCTGGCCGCGCAGCACCGACTGTCCGATCACGACCGCCATCGTCGTCAGGTGGGCGTAGTACGAGTAGTAGCCGCCGCCGTGGTCGATGACGATCAGGTTGCCGTATCCGTTGATGCTGCCCTGATTCGTCGCGACGTCGACGGTGCCGGCCGCCGAGGCGAGCACGGTGTCGTTCTCGTCCGCGTACGCGGTCGAGCCGCGGTTGAAGTCGATCTCCCAGGAGACGTGGGCGGAGCTGTCGTTCGAGTCGCCCGTCCAGGTCTGGCCGCAGGGGAACGGCAGCTGGAAGGACGGCGCGGCGGCGGCGGGCGACTGGATCGCCAGCACTCCGGCGGCCACGATCGCCAAGGCGACCGCGCCGCGCGCGAGCCTTGAGATTCTCACTGTGCTCAGCGTCCTTTCGGGGGTTGGGGGTAGTCCGGCCCTCCGGTTGCTGCGCGGGGGTGGCGTCAGCGTCACCCGAAGGGCTACAGGAGTTCTCCAGTTCGGCTACAGACATCACTGGAAGGTGGATCTATGTCGGCGTACAGTCAGCCGGGTCAGTTCGACGAACGGCGGTGGCCATGGGTCTCGAGTTCCGTCTTCTGGGCCCGTTCGAGGTGCGCGACGACGACCGGCCGGTGCCGATCAACGGCGTGAAACCCCGGCAGTTGCTGGCGAGCCTGCTCCTGCACCCCGACCGGCCGGTCTCGGTGGACCGCCTGATCGAGGTGCTCTGGCCGATCGACCCGCCTCGCTCGGCCGCGGCCAACATCCAGACCTACATCAGCGGGCTGCGGACCTGTCTCGGCGACGACCACGTGGTGCGCTACCCGCCCGGGTACGCCGTCGTCATCGGACCGGCCGACCTGGACGTGGCGAGCTTCCTCCGGGAGACCGACGAGGCGATCCGGCTGCGCCGTCTGGGTTATCTGGCCGACGCGCAGCGTACGCTCGAAGCCGCGCTCGCCCGCTGGCGTGGTTCCCCGCTGGCCGACCTCCCGCCGAGTCCACTGTGGCAAGTCGAGCTGGACCAGCTGACCGAGCGCCGTCTCGCCGCCCTCTCCGAGCTGCTGGATCTCCGTATCCGCCTCGGCGACCCGGATCGGGCCGTCGCCGAGTTGCGCGGGCTGACCGCCGAACACCCGCTGCGGGAAGGCCTGTGGGCGTTGCTCATCCGCGCGCTGGTCGCGGCCGGCCGGCGAGCCGACGCCCTCACCGTGTACGCCGAAGTCCGCCACACCCTCGCCGAGGAGCTGGGCGTCGGGCCCGGTCCGGAGTTGCAGCGCCTGCACAACGATCTGCTCGCCGCGGACGCCGCCCCGATCGCGTCCCACCCGGTCGGCCAGCAGCTGCCCGCCGACGCCGCGATCGTGTTGCGCGGGCTGGCCGCGTTCGGCGACGCGACGGTTCCGGCCTGGTTCGCCGGGGCGCTGCTGGAGGACGGCGAGGAGCAGATGGACCGGCTCGTCTCGGCCCGGCTCGCGGTGGACGCCGGGGTCGACGCGCTCGGGCAACGGCGGTATCGCGTACCGGTGCTGGTGCGGATGCTCGCCGACGCCCAGTCCGGCGACTGGCCGCAGCCGGACGAGGCCGGGCTGGTCCGCGTCCTGGGCGGCCTGCTCAGCCTGGCCGAGGACGCCGGGCACGCCTTGCCGCACAGCCCGTTCGGTCCCGGCCAGTCGGTCGCGCCCCGCTGGAAGCCGCCGATGACCGAAGTGGACGATCCGGTCGCCTGGTTCGTCACCGAGCAGGGCATCCTGCTCACCGCCATCGAGGTCGCCGGTCGGCTCAACCGCCCGGACTTCGCCTGGGAACTGGCCCTGGCCACCGTCCCGTGGTGCGACCTGGCCGGGCATCCGGAGGTCTGGGAGACCGGGCACCAGACCGCGCTGGCCATCTGCCGTCGCCTCGACGATCAGCTCGGCGTCGCCGTCACCTTGCGCGGCCTCGGCCAGCTGCACCTCTATCGGGACGAGTACGCCCAGGCCGACGCCGCGTTCGGCCGGGCGCGACTGCTGTTCGCTCAGCTCGGGCAGCCCGCCGGAGTGGCCGCCGCGCTCTCCGGGCTCGGCGCGGTGCACCGCGTACGCGGGGAGCTGGATCTCGCGGTGGACTACTACAGCCGTGCGCTGGAGGCGTTCGTGGAATGCGCCGAACCTTCCGGCGAGGCGTACGCCCGCGGCGCGATCGGGCAGGTGTGGCTCGCCCGGGGCAACCTCGACCGGGCGCAGGAATGGCTGGAGAGCGCGCTGAACCTCGCCGAGGTGATCGGCGACCGGCATCGCACCGCCCATCTCCGCCAGGCGCTCGGTTCGGTGGCTCGCCGGGAGGGCCGCGAACAGGACGCCCGGGGACTGCTCGACCAGGCCCTCGCCGGGTTCACCACGATCGGCGACATCCACGGCGAGGCGTACGCCCTGGTGGAACTGGGTCGATTGGAGCAGACCCCGGCCGAGGCGGCCGACCGGCTGACCCGGGCGCTGCACATCTACCAACGGCTCGGCGATCGGCGGGCGGAGGCGGACACGGCCGAACGGCTCGGTCAGCTGCACGGCGCCGCCGGTCAGCGGGAGCTGGCCGCCGCGTACCTCGACGAGGCGCGGCGGCTCCGCGCCCAGCTCTGACACTCGACACTCGACACTCCGTGCCGAATGCTCGCACTCGGCGCTGGATCAGGGTTCCGGGTCGAATCTTGACCCAAGATTCGACTTAGATCCGTGATCCAGCGCCAAAGAAAGCGGCGGTGAAGCAGCTGGCGCGAACGGGTGAAGCGGAAGAATCAGACTTGGGTGATGCGGATGGCGTCGGCGATCACGTAGCCCGTGCCCGAGGTCCACCGGCTCACCGCGACGACGTCCTGCGCTCCGGCCGCGAAGGCGAAGGTGCCCACGGTGTTCCACTTGCCGCCGTTGGCCTGCTGGTTCACGGTGACCGTCTGGTTGCCCGACGAGCTGAACACGACGTACGGCGTGGTGGCGTTGTAGCCCGTGTTCGCCGGGTAGTAGGTCTCGATCTTGTAGTTGCCCGCGCTCGGCAGGGTGGCGCTGTAGTACGCCGCGTCGCTGGCCGCCACCGGGTCGGCGTACCGGTAGTCGGTGCCGTACCGCTGGGTCGAGTAGGTGGAGGTGCCCCAGTTCGCCGAGGCCCGGAACGAGCTGGAGGTGTTGTCGACGGTCACGGTGAACGCCGGGGTGCTGCCGAGCGCGGCCGCGACGTCGGTCCGCAGCTGCGGGAGCATCGCGTAGAAGGCGTCACCCGGGCACTCGGTCGCGTAGTAGTCGCGGTGACCGTAGATCTTCGTCGGCGCGATGCCGTACTTGCTGCAGATGTACGCGCACAGCTGCACCAGGTTGGAGTAGAGCGCGGTGGTCGGCGTGACGCTGGTGTAGGTGCCCTCGTTCTCGATGCCGATCGCCTTGTCGTTCTGCCCCGGGCAGTGCGCGCCCACCACCATGCCGCTGCCGGAGGTCAGGTGGGACAGGCTGTAGTGCCGGCCCTCCATGATGTAGCCGCCCCGGGAGACGGTGAAGTGCTGCCCGGTGTCGGACCAGCCGTTGCTGTCCATGTGGTAGTTCTGGATCGTCTTCGCCAGCGAATACGCGTGCGCCTGCGTGTAGTCGGTCGAGTTCGCGGTCGCCGTGTGGTGGATCAGGATCTTGTCGGGATTGGTGCTGATCTGGGTCAGCGTCGACGAGGCGGCGCGGGCGCCCCAGGTGGCGCAGCTGGCGATGGTGGGCGTGGTGACGGCCAACGCCGGGGTGGCGGAGAGCAGCTCGACCCCGCCGAGAGCCGCACCGGCTCCGAGCAGGACCGCGCCGCGCATCATCGCGCGCCGGGAGACGGCCGAATCGAAGGGATTCGGTGAGGTGGGGACCGACATCGTGTTCCTCCGGGGAGGGAGATGGGATGAGGGGTCCCGCGCAGCGATGATTACTAAACACCCGGCCGGCTAGATCGTCAATCCATCCAGCCTGGCCGAACCAGTCCCGCCTCGTACGCCGTCACCACGAGCTGGGCGCGATCCCGGGCGCCGAGCTTCACCATCGCCCGGCTGACGTGCGTCTTCGCGGTCAACGGGCTCACCACCAGCCGGTTCGCTATCTCCTCGTTGGACATGCCCAGCCCGACGAGGGCGACGACCTCCTTCTCCCGCTCGGTGAGCTGGTCCAGCTGCCCGGTCGGCGGGGACGGCGCGCGGGAGCGGGTGGCGTACTCGGCGATGAGCCGGCGGGTGACGCCCGGCGACAGCAGGGCCTCACCCGCGGCGACCACCCGCACCGCGCGTACGAGGTCGGCCGGTTCGGTGTCCTTCACCAGGAATCCGGCCGCCCCGTCGCGCAACGCCGTGAAGACGTACTCGTCCAGCTCGAACGTCGTGAGGATGATGACCTTCACGTCGGCCAGTGCCGGGTCGAGGGCGATCCGGCGCGTCGCCGCCAGGCCGTCCAGCTCCGGCATCCGGATGTCCATCAGGACCACGTCCGGTCGCAGCTCACGGACGACGCGGACGGCCTCGGCTCCGTTGTTGGCCTCCCCGACCACCTCGACGTCCGGCTGCGCGTCGAGCAGGGCGCGGAAACCCGCGCGTACCAGGGCCTGGTCGTCGGCCAGCACCACGCGAATCACCGGGGAAACACCGCCATCACCTCGAAACCGCCCTGCCCGTCCGGCCGTGCGGTCGCCACGCCGCCCACCGAGGCGGCTCGTTCCCGGATGCCGACCAACCCGTGCCCGCCCTCATGCCCCGCGGGCTTCGGGCTCGCCGGTCCGGGATCGGCCACGCCCACCGTCACCGCGCGATCCGCGTACTGGATGACCAGGGTCGCGGTCCGCGCGCTGCTGTGCCGCATCACGTTGGTCAAGGCCTCTTGAATGATGCGGTACGCCGAAAGCTCCACCGTCGCGGGCAGGTCGGGCCGACGCCCGAGCGTCTCGGTCTCGACCTTCAATCCGGCCGCCCCGGCCTGCTGAATCAGGTCGTCCACT
Organism: Hamadaea sp. NPDC051192; assembly: GCF_040682475.1. NCBI lineage: Bacteria > Bacillati > Actinomycetota > Actinomycetes > Micromonosporales > Micromonosporaceae > Hamadaea > Hamadaea sp. NPDC051192. The sequence continues at coordinate 134,884 of NZ_JBFBAZ010000001.1, read as the reverse complement.
CGCGACAGATCGGGGGTGGGTGACCGCGGCGCCCCATCGGGATGAAGGCCGGCCAGCACCGACCGCACCTCGGCCAGTCCGTCCCGGCTCGCCTGCTTGATCGCTTGCAGCGCTGGGCGTACCTCCTGGGGCTGGACCTCCATGACCTCCAGCGCGACCGACGCGCGGACGTTGATGAGCGAAAGGCTGTGGGCCAATACGTCGTGGAGTTCGCGCGCGATGCGGACGCGTTCGTCCGCGGCCTCGCGCTTCTCCTCCTCGCTGCGGCGACGCTGCTCCTCGGCCTGATACCGCCGGTACGCCTCGCGCCGCGCCCGCGCGAACGGGCTGGCGATCGCCGTGAACGTGCTCGGGATGATCGCCGGGAACGGGAAGCTCAACAGCAGGTACGCGACGTTGATCAAGCCGGTGGCCGTGCTGGCCACGATGGCCCACCGGCGCAGCAGCAAGAGTGCCAGCGGCCCGGCGACCAGCAGTCCGAGCTGGACGGTCGTCACCGGGACCTGCCGGACGCCGCTGACCGCGAGGGCGATGAAGATCTGGAGCAGGGCGAGCCCGATCGGCCAGCCTCGTGGCCGCCCGCGCCACCGCTCCGAATGCTCCATCGCCCTCATCCTGCCACTGGTCACGAAGTACGCGGCGCGTCCAGGACGGACATGCGCTCCCGATACTCCTGCTCGTTGATCTCACCCCGGGCGTAGCGCTGGGCGAGGATGACGCGCGGGTCGCTGTCGCCGCCGTAGCGCCAGTGGCCCGGGTAGCCGTGACCGTTGCGCCAGTGCCGCCGCCAGAACAGACCGCGGATGACGAAGAAGAGCAGAATCCAGAACGGGATCCAGAGCCACGGCCCGAAGAACCACCAGCCGCCCCAGTAACCGGCGTGTGCGAGAACCATTTTTCCCTCCTCATCTCGTCCTTCGAGGGTGGTTCTTCCGCGCCCGGATTACGTCGTACGCGCAGCGACACTTGCGCCTACTCCCCCGGGAGTACGCGACGGCCGGATCAGGAGGCGACGGTCTGATCGGTGGAGCGGCGCGGGCGGGGGACGGCCTTCTTCCGGCCCACCGCGCGCGGCTGCTGCAACAGCGGGGCCAGCCCGGTGATCAGCATGTCGACGACCTCGCGGGCGTACGAGCCCTCCGGGTCGTGATCGGGGTCGAAGACCGTCAGCTCCATGCCGAGGCAATCGGGCGTGCCGACCAGCCCGGCGATCAGCATCTCCAGCTCGGCGAAGGCGATGCCACCCGGGTCGGGGGCGTCGACCGCCGGCATCACCGCCGGGTCGAGTACGTCCACGTCGACGTGCAGCCAGAAGCCGGCGCAGTGGGTGAGCTGCTCGCGGGCCCACTGCGCGCTGCGGGCCGCGCCCGCGGAGCGCAGCGCCGTCACCGGGCGGACCGAGAAGCCCCCGGCGGCCAGGTCGAGGCGGTACTCGTCGTGCTCCCGGATGCCGAGGACGACCACGTCCGTGTCCCGCACGTAGGGGCGGCGCGCCTCGATCCCGGCCAGCTCGATCTGGCCCCGGCCGGTCACCAGGGCGAGATCCTCGCCGGCGGCCGCGCCGACGTACGGCGCGTTACCGGGGTGCCGGAAGTCGGAGTGCCCGTCGACGAAGACGAGCCCGACCCGGCCGTCCACCTCGTCGCCGAGCCGGTGCATGGCCACCATCGAGCCGAGCAGCACCGAGCAGTCTCCGCCGAGGACCAGCGGAAACTCCCCGGCGTCGACGATCCCGCCGATCCGGTCCGCCAGCCGCTGGGAGTACGCCGAGATCTGCGCCGCCTGCGCCACCCCGTCACCGGGACGCCAGTCGCCTGGGTCGTACCGCGGCGGCGTGATGCAGCCCGCGTCCCGGGCGCCGAGGCGGTCGACGAGCCCGTGGTCGCGCAGGGCGCCGGGCGCCTTTCCGCAGCCCGGGACCGAGGTGGCCGTGGGCGGGCGCAGGCCGAGATTGGTCGGTGCGTCCAGCACCGCGATCCGTCTCATCCTCGCCCTCCCCCCTCGCGTCCGGCGCGTGAACCCCCTGGTTATGCGACCGATGCCTGCAGGCCGAGGATAGCGATCTATGCCAACCTAATAAAGAGCGCTGGCCAGAGCCCGCCGAGCGGTGACAACAGCCGGATCGTCCGGTCCGGCGATGGTGAACAAAGAGACGAGGTGCTGACGTACCTTCTCCCGATCGTCGCCGAACACCCGCCGGACGAGTCCGATGAGCCGGGCGTACGCGTCCTCGGCCTGGCCGCTCAACGCCTCCAGGTCGGCCGCCAGCAGTTGTGCTTCGAGGTCGTCCGGGGCGGCCTGGGCGGCGGCCAGCACCGCCTGCGGGTCGCGGCCCTGAACGCGCTTGGCCGCGCCGACCTGGGCGAGCCCGGCCTCGGCGGCGGCGTCGCGGGGCGTCTCGGACAGGATCTTCTGGTACGCCCGCTCGGCCGCGTCGAGGTCGCCCATCATGAGCATCCCGTCGGCCTCTTCGAGCCGGGGATCCTCCGGGATCTCGACTTCGGCCCCACTCGCCCGGAGCACGGCGTCGAGCCACTGCCGCAGCTGCGCCTCGGGAAGCTGACCGGGCAGGCCGTCGATCGGCTGCCCGTCCACGAAGGCGAAGATCGTCGGCAGCGCCTGGATGCGCAGCGCCTGAGCGAGCTGCGGATCGGTACGCACATCGTTCCGGGCCAGCACGAAGGTGCCGTCGGCGGCGAACTGCTCCAGCGCGGGGTCCCCGGCGTACTGCTCGCCGGCCACGAACTCCAGGATGACCGGGATCGTCCGGGACTTCTCCACGACGTCCCGCTGGAACGTCTGGACGGTCACGTCGATCGGCGCGTTCGCCCCGGCGAATCGCGGAACCCCGGTATCGCCGCCGTCCGGCGCGGCTCCGGCGGGCGGCGCCGTGGCGTCGGGCTGCGGGGCGGTGGACCGCAGCGCACTGAGGTCCACCGCGCCCCGGGTGAAGATCGACTGCCCGCGGCTCGGGTCTCGGGGATCCGTCATGCCCTTAGTCTAGGCAGGCTCACGACGACCCGACGACGAGCGTCACGCTGCCGTCCTCCGCGTGGTCGATGGTGAACAGCGTGCCGGGCGGGAACTCCTCCAGCACCTCCGGCGGGAGCTGGACGGTGCCGTCCCCCGCCACCACGGCGAAGTCCTGACCGTTGCGGCCCTCGGCGCCCACTCGGCCGTCCCGGATGGTGACCACCCGGCCCAGCCGTGTGCCGACCTCGGCGTCGTGTGTGACGACCACCACGGTGGTCCCCCGCTCGGCGTTGATGGTCTCCAGGGCGGAGATCACCTCGTCGCGACCGGCCGTGTCCAGCTGGCTCGTCGGCTCGTCGACCAGCAGCAGGCCGGGAGACGCGGCGATGCCGACCGCGAGCGCCGCTCGCTGCCGGGCGCCCGGCGCCAGCTCGTGCAGCCGTGTCTTGCCCTGGCCGGGCAGCCCGACCAGGTCCAGCACGCGCTCGGGGTCCTCCAAGGCGATGCCGGACGTCGCGGCGGCGCGCCGTTGCGCCAGCCACACGTTGCGGTAGAGCGAGGCGTACGGCAGCAGGTTGCGGGCCGCCCCCTGCAGAACGATGCCGACACGCGTACCGCGCAACCGGGAGATCTCCCGGTCGGTCAGCCGTCCCATGTCGTAGGTCCCGACGGTGACCCGGCCGGCCGACGGCCGCAACAGCCCGCCGAGCAGCGCGATCAGGGTCGACTTGCCGGAGCCCGAGGGACCGACGAGGGCCACCATCTCACCCGGCGAGATGGTCAGATCCACGCCGGAGAGAGCGACAACGTCACCGCCCTCGCCCCGGTAGATCTGCACGACTCGCCGGCAGGCGACGGCTAGACCAGCGTGCTCACTCACTCCAGGCTCCTCCCTCTCTCCGATCTCCCACGAATATCAGGTGTGTCCCCGCGATCAGCAAGACCGCGATGCCCACCACGGCCACGGCCAACGGCACGGGGCCGGGCCACGACGGCGGCGGCAGCCAAGGATTGCCGTCCACGATGGGCAGCACCGTCCGGGCGGCGGCCCAGGCGACAGCGGCGGCCACGACGCCGATCAGCACGCCCAGCACGCTGATCATGACGTAGGTGGCCCGTTTCGCGCGGCGCAACGTCGTCGCGCGTACGCCGGCCTGGCGCAACCCGGCCAGTTCGGTGGTCCGCCGATCGCCCGACGACACCACCAGCAGTACGCCGAGGAGCAGCAGCACCCCGGCGGCAGCCGCCCAGAGCTGCATCCGCAAGGTCAGGGCGGACGGTGTCCGGTCGGCTTGCGCGACGGCGTCGGCCCGGCTCTCGGTGCCGACGACGGCGAGCCCAGCGTCGGCCAGTCGCCGCTCGGCGTCCGCCGGGGCGTCCTCCGACAGCCACACCTCGATGCGGCTCGGCGTGGTGGACCCGAGCGTCGCCCGGAGCGCGGAGGGCAGGTCGACCAGCATCGCCTTGTGCCCCACGCGGGGCACGATGTCGGTGGCGACCGTCGGGGTGAGCGGCGCCCGCTGATACCCCCGCAGATTCAAGGCGGCGCCGACCGGCCCCTTGTCGCCCAGGTCCGGCGTGTACGCGACGGGCAGCGAGGGCAGCACGTCCGGCGGCAGCAGGTACGAGGGCTGGCCGAGGGCCATCGACGGGTCGACCGACCACTTGCCGGCGTCGGTGCCCGGCGTGTGCCAGCTCTTCCCGTCCGACACGGGCCGTCCGTCGACGGCGATCTGCTGGACGGTCAGCGTGCCCCGCTCGGCCCCGAAGGTGACCAGGCTCAGCCCGGCGAGCCGGCAGCCCTCGGCGCAGACGGGCGGCAGGGTCACGGCGTACGCCTGCACCCCGGCCTCGATGTGCTTGTCGAGGTCGAGTTCCTGGAACTCGCCGCCCGGCAGCTCGACGACGGCGAACACCCTGGACTGCGGCACGAAGGTGCCGGGCGGCATCGGTCCGTTGTCGACCGGCTGGACGGCGGAGTCGATGGTCACCTCGAGCTTGCCCGCGGTCACCTCGACCGGGGCCGCCGCGCCGGGCCTCAACGTCGTCGCCATCTCGGCCGCCTCGGGCCAGCGCATCACCGACGCCCGGCTGAGGTCGACCGCGAGGACGGAGTTTCCGGAGACGTTCAGCCGACCGGCGACGGTGGCGAACCTGCCGTCCGGGTCGACCTGGCGTACCGCCGCCAGCGCTTGCGCCGGGCTGCTCTGGACCAGCAGTACCCGATCGGCGCCGATCGTCAGGTCGATCTGCGTCTGCCGAGCGGTGCTCGACACGTCGGTCGCCCCGACGACCAGGGTGAAGAGGGCGGCTGCGGTCGACGTGAGGGCGAGCAGGTGCCGCCCGCTGGGCCGCCGGGTCGCCAGGGCGAGGGCCAGGCCGCCGACGATGCGGCCGCGCTGCAGTTGGCGCCGCGCGGCTGGGCGCAACACCAGCGGCAGGCCCCGTGCGGCGACGACCGCGACCGTCACGGCGAGCAGGCTCGCGGTGAAGATGCCCAGCCCGGTACGGTCGCCGGTCTGCATCTGCGCGAAGGCCGCCCCGGTCACCGTCAGCACGGCGACCTCGATCAGCGGCACCTTGCCGCCGGTCGGCAGCACCCGGCGGAGCAGGTCCAGCGGGCGCAGGCGCAGGACGCCCAGCGCCGTCAGCGCGACGAGGGCCAACTCGACCCCCAGCACCTGGAGCGCGGCGACCATCGAGGAGCCGTCCGCGCCCGGAGTCGACAGCGTCACCAGCAGTCCGCCCAGCGGAGTGGCGATGATCGCGATGATCGCGGACGCGCCCGCCGCCAGCAGCCACCGATGCACGAGCGGCAGGCCGCGGAGGGCCTGGATGCCGACCTCCGGCCGGTCCTGCCGAAGGCGGCCGGAGATCAGCAGGAACAGCCCCCAGCAGCCGAGCGCGAGGACGGGCACGACGACGGCCGGTGTCATGGTCTCGACGAACTTCCGCTTGGCCGCGATCCGATCCATCATGCCCTTGACGTCCGGGCTGCTCCGGATGATGTTGGGGTCCAGTTTGGACCGCAGGATGGCGTCGTAGTCGCCGCTTCGCAGCAGTCGCCGATCCGGGATGGCTGTGACGGTGAGGACCTCGGTCTGATGCGGCACCGCGTTCAGCGTCTCCGGCCGGGTGAGCACGACCAGCACTCCCGCGGCGTCCTCGGACGTGCGTACGCCCCAGTAGTCGTCGGCCGGGTCGGTCTGCTGATAGACGCCGACCACGTCGACCGGGGCACGACCCCGGTTGGTGGCCACCCACGGCTGCTTCGGATCGGGCTTGAACGCCTCGACCAGGAACAGCCGGGTGCCCACCTCGATCTTCCGGGTCTGCTGCACCGGCCCGACCGGCACCATGACCTCTCCCGCGCCGAGCGGGCACCGGCCGGACACGAGGCGTACGTGGGCGCAGGCGTCCTCGCGGTAGGTCAGGACGCTGCGTTCCTGACCGAAGCCCATGACGGACACGCTCGCGCCGTACACGGCGGTGTAATCCGGGAGCCGCCGAGTCGACTCGGTCACCGCCAGCACCGTCGCTCCGGACGTGTCGTCGCTGCCGGTCAGGGAGAACAGCCGCTCATTGGCGGAGGCGGCCCTGATCTCGTCGTCGGCGATGCCGTCGGCCACCGCCCGGGGGTACGCCGTCCCGAGCGCGGCCAGGCCGCCGATCGCGAAACAGAGCAGGGCGATCGCCGCGTACGCCCGGCGGCGTTCCCGCAGAGCCAGCATCAGCAGCGCGATCACCGGGCACCTCCGTCGATCAGGGCCTGGCGGGCCAGGCGGCGAGCCGCGTACACGAGGACCAGCGTCAGCAGCGCGGCGGCCGCCAACGCGGTGAGGGCGAACGGAATGGTGGACAGCCCGTCCGGCGGCGCGAGCACTTTCCAGCCGTCGGAGAAGACCGCCGGTTTCGGCACCGGAAGCCATGCGGTGGCGGCCGCGGCGATCAGCCCCGCGACGACGGCGACCGTCGTGGGCACGGCGTAGCCGACCAGGCTGATCCGCCGGACGAGCCCGGCACGCAGACCTTGTCGGCGCAGCGCCGCCAGCTCGGCCGACCGCGTACTCCGTTCGACCCCGGCCAGCAGCAGCAACGCGACGGCCGAGATCAGGACGCCGAGCCCGAAGACGCCGAGCTGGAACCGGCGTACGCCGGCCGGCCCCTGCCGGTTCAGCGCGGCCCGTTCGGCGTCCACCGTCGAGCCGCCGCGCACGTTGACCCCGTGCTGCTTCAGCGCGGCGAGGAAGGCCTCGTCGCCGGCGTCGGCCAGCCAGACCTCGAGCCGCTCGTTCGCCACCGACACCCCGACCACCCGATCGAAGTCGGCGAGATCGACGAGCGCGCCGTCCTCGGGGAACCGGGGCAGCCGGGCCGACGTGCCGACGAGGTCGACGTCGGCCGGATCGCCGCCGGACAGTTGCAGCTGGGCCCGGTTGTTCCGGCCGTTCCGGGTGACCAGCCCGGTCGACAGCGCCTGCAGCACCGGCCGTGCCGGGTACGCCCGCATCTCGCAGACGCCCCGTTGATGGTTGGGGTCGTCGCAGCCGGGCGGCGCGGTCAGCGTCATCCCCTCGGCCGAGCCGTCCAGGATGGGGCCGAGGACGCGGGTGTTCGAGCTTCCGGTCCACTTCAGACGCTCGCCCAGGGTCGCGGCGTCCAGCAGCTCCCGGCCTTCCTGCCGGACAGCGTGGAGGTTCACCCGGGTACCCCAGAGCAGGTCGGCCTGATTCGAGCCGTCGCGGGCCGCCGCCAGCCCGAGCCACACCAGGCGGCAGCCGCCGGCGCAGGCGCTGACGCTCGCCCGATAGTCGTGCCGCCCCTCCTGGAGCGGGCCGAACCGGACGATCGTCTGGGCGCCGGCCGCAGACACGAGCGCGACCTGCGCGAAGACGTCTCCAATGATCTCGGTCGGTGGCGCGATCGGCTCGTCGATCGGCGGGAAGTCGGGATTCGGCGACTTCACCTGCTGGGTCCGGTCGCCCAGGGCGTACGCCTTGCGGTCGAAGGACGCCGTGATCTCCAGCGCGCCGTCGGCCACCCGGATCGGATCGTCGACAGCGGCCGGCGCCTTGGGCACCGGGCCGTACTCGGGCAGCCAGTCGGCGACGGCGCCCAGGCGCGCGGTGTCCACGGCCAAGAGGCCGGGCGCGAAGCCGACGCTGGAGGAGAAGTAGCTCACCGCCATCCCGCGGGTGCCGGCTGGATCGATGTCGCGGACCGCGTCGAGCAGGTTCCGGCGGCTGACGCCGTCGACCTGCACCACCCGGTCGGCGCCGAGCTGCTGCTCGGCCCGCGCGGTCACGGCCTGCTCGCCGCGGACCATGTCGCCCATCGCGGTGGTGAGCCCGGCGATCGCCACCACCAGCAGGGTGACCACCCAGCGCAGGGTCGGCCGGCGGCGGGCCGACAAGCCGGCGACCGCCACCGTGAGACGACCGGCGCGCATCGCGGCCGACCCCGCCCGGCCCGACAGCCACAAGACGAATCGGGCGGCGAGCAGACCGACCGCGATGGCCAGCAGGGCGGGGACCATCGTCGCGGTCACCGACCCGGACCGCAGCGCCTCGACCGTGGTGAGCTGCCAGACGCCGATCGCGAGCAGGGTGACGATCACCAGTTCGGCCGCGTCGACCGCCCGGCCGCGTACGCGCGGCGGCACGTTGCGCAGCAACTCGACGACCGGCGACCGCAGCGACCGGAGTTCGGAGAGCCAGGCCAACGCCAGGGCGGCGAGCAGGACCCCGCCGAACAGTTCGGCGCTCTGCGTCAGCGCGAGGTCGATGTCGTCCGGCCAGACGACCGGGCCGATGACGGCGCGCACCCAGGCGTACCCGGCGGCCGCGCCCAGCACCGCGCCGCCGAGCATCACGCCGACGGTCTGCCCCATCGTCGCGGTCCACACCCGCCAGCGGCGTACGCCCCGCAGCTTCACCAGAGCCAGGTCGGTACGCCGGGCGGCGACCGTCTGGCGTACCACGACGAGCAGGGCGAACCAGGCCAGCAGCACGAATCGGCCAGTGGCGGCGACGATGCCCGCGCTCATCTCGTTCTGCACCGAGTTGATGATGTTGGGGACCTCGCCCGCCGAGGAGAACCAGTCCAGCGTCCAGCTCGCCTCGCCCGACTGCAGCGCGCCGAGGCGGTTGCCCAGCCCCGGGGTGTACGCCCCCAGCCCCAGTTCCAGGTCGACGGTGGTCTGCGGACGGGCCGTCGGCAGGTGGTCGAACGTCGAGGCCGCGGTCAGGAGCGGGTCGATGACCCGGGAGTCGTGGTCCCACACGCCGGACCAGTAGCGGTCGTCGGCGCGTACCGGTCGGTAGAGGCCGACGACGGTCAGCTCGGCGACCTCGCTGGAGTTGTCGATCTTCATGCTGAACCGGTCGCCGACCGCCAGGCTCAGCGACCGGGCGACACCGTCGCTGACGAGGATCTGGCCGGGCCCGGCCGGGCAGGCGCCGTCGACCACGGCGTGCTCGCAGGCGCCCTCCCGAGCCAGCAACGCACCCTTGGCCGACGCGCCCGGGCGCAGAATCGGCCCGGTCAGCCGCAGGCCGGTGATGGGCGTGGAATGGTCGTCGCCGGTCGCGTTCTCGATGACCTTCAGCGCCTTGGCCGCCGGAACCCGCCCGTTCGGCAGGTCGGAGGTCCGGGCGTACGCGTTGACGTGCACCATGCGCTGTTCGGTCGAGGCTTCCGCGACGATGCGCGCGGCGAGCTGCTCAGCGGAGGCGAAGACGTACCACGGCGCGGCCGCCGCCGTGCCCACCGCCAGCGCGGTCAGAACGCCGACGGTGAGCGCCTGCGTCCGGCGGCCCCACACCGCGTCCCAGAGGAGTCGGATCACGCGGGAAGGACAGCCTTGGCGCGCCGATCCTTTGTCACCCCGAGGTGATCGTTACCTTTTCGTGATCCATCGTGGCTGGCCCCGTTTCCCGCGGATCATGGATACGCAGGCGATACCGGGCCATGATCACCGGCATAGCCGTGATCCGCACCCCGAACAACACCGATCAAGCCGGGTTACCGGCCGGTTCGGGACGACTTAGCGATCGTTCAGGAGTGTCGCATACCATCGGGACCATGGACGCAGACGAGATCCGGGCGGGCCGCGACCGCTGGCAGGCCCGGTACGACGCCGCCAAGACCCGGCACGCCGACTTCACGACCCTCTCGGGGACCGAGGTCGAGCCGGTCTACGGCCCGCCGGCGGGCGCCACCGTGCCCGGTTTCGAGCGCATCGGCTGGCCCGGCGAGTACCCGTTCACCCGCGGCCTCTACCCCACCGGGTACCGCGGGCGGACCTGGACCATCCGCCAGTTCGCCGGGTTCGGCAACGCGGCGCAGACCAACGCGCGCTACCACCAGATCCTCAACGCGGGCGGCGGCGGCCTCTCGGTCGCGTTCGACATGCCGACCCTGATGGGCCGCGACTCCGACGACTCCCGCTCGCTGGGCGAGGTCGGCCACTGCGGCGTCGCGATCGACTCGGTCGCCGACATGGAGGTGCTCTTCTCGGGCATCGACCTGGCGGCGGTCACCACCTCGATGACCATCAGCGGACCGGCCGTCCCGATCTTCTGCATGTACCTGGTCGCGGCCGAGCGGCAGGGCATCGCCGACACCTCGGTGCTCGACGGCACGCTGCAGACCGACATCTTCAAGGAGTACATCGCCCAGAAGGAGTGGCTGTTCGCTCCCGAACCGCACCTCCGGCTCATCGGCGATCTCATGGAGTACTGCGCGCAGCGCATCCCTCGCTACAAGCCGCTGTCGGTCTCGGGCTACCACATCCGCGAGGCCGGGTCCACGGCCGCGCAGGAGCTGGCGTACACGCTCGCCGACGGCTTCGGCTACGTCGAACTGGGCCTGGACCGCGGCCTCGACGTCAACACGTTCGCGCCCGGCCTCAGCTTCTTCTTCGACGCCCACGTCGACTTCTTCGAGGAGATCGCCAAGTTCCGGGCCGCGCGCCGGATCTGGGCCCGCTACCTCCGCGACGTCTACGGCGCGACCAGCGAGAAAGCGCAATGGCTCCGCTTCCACACCCAGACCGCGGGCGTCTCGCTCGCCGCGCAACAGCCGGTCAACAATGTGGTACGCACAGCGCTGGAAGCGTTGTCCGCTGTCCTCGGTGGGACGAACTCCTTGCACACCAACGCCCTGGACGAGACCTTGGCGTTGCCGACCGACGAGTCCGCCGAGATCGCCCTGCGGACGCAGCAGGTGATCATGCATGAGACGGGCGTGGTGAACGTGGCCGACCCGCTCGGCGGTTCGTGGTACGTCGAGGCGTTGACCGACAAGATCGAGGCCGAGGCGGAGGAGATCTTCACCCGGATCAAGGCGCTCGGGGCGGACGGCACGTTCACCGCAGGCATCCTGCGCGGCATCGAGAACGGCTGGTTCACCTCGGCCATCGCCGATTCGGCGTACGCCTATCAGCGCGCGCTGGAGGGCGACGTCAAGCACATCGTCGGCGTCACCCGGAACACGGACACCCTCGCCAAGCCGCTGGAGATCCTGCGGGTCTCCCATGAGGTGGAGACCGAGCAGGTCAAGCTGCTCCAGGAACGGCGGGCCGCACGGGACCAGGCCGCGGTCGACACCGCGCTCGCGGCCCTGTCCACGGCCGCCCAGGGCACCGACAACCTGGTTCCGGTGCTGCTGGACGCCTGCCGGGCCGAAGCGACGCTCGGCGAGATCTGCGACGCCCTCCGCGACGTCTGGGGGGTCTACCGGGAGCCGGCCCGCTTCTGACCGCCCCACCCCTCCCCGCGTCCCACCCCACACCGCACCACCGCGTCCCACCCCCGCGTTCCGCCCCCGCGTTCCGCCCCCGCGTTCCGCCCCGTTGATCATGGAGTTAACCGTTGTCTCGACGGCGTGTCGAGGCGGCAAAGTCCATGATCAACGGGGCGGGGGAGTCGTTCAGGCGACGTAGTCGGCCGCGCGGGCTTCGTCGTTGCCCACCGGGCCGTCGTCGTCCACGTGCACGTCGTCGACGATGACGTCGACCCCGGTGACCTCCAGGCCGAGCAGGTTCTCCACCGAGTTGATGACCTTGACCCGGACGGTGTCGGTCACCGAGTGCACGACGTAGCCGAACTCGATGACGATCGTGACGTCGATCTGCGCGTTCCGGCCTTCCAGGGTCACCTTGACGCCCTGGTCGGCGTCGGCGTCGCCGAGGCCGATCCGCTCCTTCACCGCGCTGAACATGCGCGCCACGTCGCCACCGAGGTCGTAGACCCCAGGCACCTCGCGGGCGGCGATGCCGGCGATCTTCTCGACGACCTCGTGACGGATGTGCGTCTTGCCCCGGTCGGCGGCCAGCTCGGCGTTGTTGCGGATGCGGCGGGCGGCGTTGTCGAAGGCGTTGCGGGTGGCGTCGACGGCCCGGTCGGCGGCGTCGCTGACCGCGTCGGCAGCTACGGCGAACTTGGTCTCGGCCTGCTCGGCGAGGTCGCTCGCGCCGGCCCGAAAGTTATCCATAGTGGACGACGGCTGGACCGGCGCGGTGGCCACCACCGGCGCCGGCGCCTCGATATTCTCGCTCATGTCCTGGTGCTCCCCTGGTCACGTCCTGCTCAACGGTCAGACGCGGGCAGCATAACCTCAGCGAACCACCGTGGCCACGCCGTCGACCAGGTGAACTTCGGCATCACAAGCCGCCGCGGCCTGCGGGTCGTGGGTCGCGAAGACGACGGCCGCGCCCCGGCGGGCCTCGGCCTGCAACAGGTCGAGCACCTTCTGCCGGTTGGCCGCGTCGAGCTCGCTCGTCACCTCGTCGGCGAGCAGCACGGTCCCGCGCAACGCCAGGCCCCGCGCGATCGCCGTACGCTGCTGCTGGCCACCGGACAGCTCCTCGACCAGCTGGTCGGCCTGACTGGTCAAGCCAACCTGGTCGAGCGCCTCCGCGGTCCGGCGGCGCGCCTCGGCCGGAGCCGTCCCGTTGGCGATCAATGCCACCTGCACGTTCTCGCTGGCGGTCAAGATCGCGGCCAGCCCGTTCTCCTGCGGCACCAGCACGACGCCCCCGGCGACGGCCTGATCCCGGTCGCCGACCTGGCGGCCGTCCACGGTCACCGCGCCGTTCTGCGGCCGTACCAACCCCGCCATCGCCCAGAGCAACGTGGTCTTGCCGGCGCCGGACGGACCGGTCACCGCGAGCACCCGCCCTGGCACGGCCATCGCCGACACGTCGCGCAGCGCCGGACGATCCTTGCCGTACGCCACCGTGATCCGGTCGACCTGCACCGTCGAGCCCATCAGCGATCCTCTCCGTAATAGTCCCCGGGCCTGCGACCGAGGTGCACCCCGTCTCCGACGATCGGAACCGACGAGCCCACCGACCGGGTCGCCCCGTTCCACTGCGATGGAACGCTCGAGACCGGCACAGTGGTTGCCCCGTTCGACGAGTTCGCCGGAGAGACCGCCGGCACCAGCAGCGCGCTGCCGTCCGATTGCAGCTCGACCCGCAGGTACGTGCCGGGCGGCAGGGCCTCCAGCACGTCCGGCGGCAGATGCACCGACCCGTCCCGGCCGACCACCGCGAACTCCTCGCCGGAATGGCCCTCGCCGCCGACCCGGCCGTCGCGGATCGTCACGGTACGCGCCATCCGCGAGCCGACGTCGGGATCGTGGGTGACCACCACGACGGTCGTGCCGAAGCGGCGTACGGCTTCGAGGGCGGCCAGCACCTCGTCCCGGGCGCCCGTGTCGAGCTGGCTCGTCGGCTCGTCGGCGAGGAGCAGTCCGGGCCGGTTCGCCAGGGCGACCGCCAACGCCAGCCGTTGCCGCTCGCCCGGCGTCAACGCGCCCGGCTTCAGCCGCATCCGGCCGCGTACGGCCAGGCCGACCAGCGACAGGATCTCACGCGGAGCGGTCGGCTTGAGCCCGTCCGGGCTGCGCCCGGCGCGCTGGGCGAACCGCACGTTCTGCTCCGCCGACAGGTACGGCAACAGGTTTCGGCGCGCGCCTTGCAGTGCCACGCCGACGTCGCTAGCCCGCATCCGGGCCAGGTCCGCCTCCGACGCCTTGGCCAGGTCGACGTCGCCCACGTACGCCCGACCGGCGGCCGGGCGCATGAGCCCGGCGAGCACGGACAGCAACGTGGACTTGCCCGAACCGGACGGGCCGAGCAGCGCCACCGACTCGCCCGGCGCGATGTCGAGGTCGACGCCGGCCAGGGCGACGACGTCGTAGCCCTCCAGCCGGTAGATGGAGACCAGTCCGCGGCAGGACACCCCGATCGCGGCCATCACACATCACCTCGCAGCAGCTCGGGAGCGGCCCGGCGGACCAGCCGCACCGCGACGAAGACGGCCAGCAGCAGGGACAGCAGCCCCGCCGCGGCCGCGAAGGCCAACGCGCCCACCTGCGGAGTCCAGCTCACCGAGGTGGTCTGCCCGACCGTCACCAGGGGCATGCCCGGCAGCATCAGCCAAGCGCTGACCAAGCCGACGGCGAACCCGGTCAGCACGGGCAGGCCCAGCAGGGCCAGATGCTCACGGCGTACGCCCCGGCGCAGGACTCGGGCCGGGACTCCGGTGACCCGCAACGCCGCCAGCTCATGGCGGCGGACCGTCGCGTTCAGCCGCGCGACCAGGAGCACCAGCCCGAGGGCGAGCGCGGCGGCGACGACGCCGGCGAGCAGGTAGAGCCGCCAGGCGAGCGCCGGTGCGCGACGGCCCAACTGGTCCACCGTCGCCTCGACGGTCCGCGTCTGCAACACCGTCACCCCGGCGGCGGCCAACCGCTTCGGCAGGTCGGCGGGCGCGCTCGCGTTCGCCCAGATCTCGGCGCTGAACCGGCTCGCGTCGGGCATGCCGGTCGTCGCCTCCGCCCGGGAGACCGCGTAGTCCAGGTCCATCAGGAAACCGCGCTCGCCCACGCTCGGCAGCGCGCCGGCGCGTTCGACCACCGTGAAGGGCTGCGGCTCCTCGGCGTACGCGAGGAAGCTGAACTGGTCGCCCGACCGGTTGTCGTCCGGCGTGTCTCCCGACAACGCCACCGGCAGCGCCGCTGGCGTGTCCACATAGGTCACCAGGAGGTCGGAGTTGCCTTCCGCCTGGACGTCCACCTTCAGCGTGTCCCCGGTCGTGACGGTCACCCCGGTGACGCCGCCGCGCTGCGCCCCGCTCCAGGCCTTCTCGTCGGAGAACGAGACGACCGGCGAGCCGCCCGCCTTGACGTCCAGGACTTCCAGCTTGGCGGTGATGGCGCTGCTGTCGGCGGCCGGGCGGATCAGGGCCAGCCCGACGAACCGCCCGGTGGGCACTGCCGCCGAGTAGGTGCGCAGCCCGGCCTTGAGCGTCCCCAGTGTCACGTACTTGGGCTGGGCGCCGGCCACGGCCACCATCGCGGCCAGCTTCACGCCGGCCTTGCCGAGCTGGGAGACGTTCACCCGGACGGTCAGCTCCCCGGTGACCGGAGCCTGCGGGGCGGCCTGCGGACGCAGTTCGCCGGCCAGCTTGCTCAGGTCGGCCGTCGAGTGGCCGGGCCAGCTCGCCACCTTCGCCAGTTGCGCGGCGGGCAGCGCCACGATGTCGAGCGGCTGGCCGGCGTACCGCTCGCCGTTGCGGCGCAACACCGGCATGGCCGACCCGTCCGGCGCCGCTGTGCGTACCGCTGAGATCAAAAGCTGGGGATCCACGGAGCCGACGGAGTAGACGCGGGCCGCGCCCAGTTCGAGTTCGGCCTGGGTTTGCCGGGCCTGGGCCGCGACGTCCCAGGCGGCGGCCGAGAAGCCGAGCAGCGCGAGGGCGACCGTGACCACCGCGACCACCCGGTGGCGGCCGGGCCGCCGGGCGAGCTGAGCCGCGGCGAACATGCTCGCCACGTTCCCGGTACGCCGCGCGAGCGCGAGCCGCGCACCGGCGCCTACGCTCAGCAGCCGGGCGACGCCGATCCCGGCGACCAGCGCGAGCAACGGCGCGGCCAGCAGCGCGAGCGACGATGTGCGGTCCTGCCAGGCGGCCACGACCGCGGCGGCAGCGAGCGCGACGATGACGCCTTCGCCCAGGCCGGCCCGCCAACCGGTGCGGTGCGGCACCCGGCGGAGCAGGCTGAGCACGCCCGACCGCACGGTACGCCGAGAGCCGACCCACGCCGCCAGGAACGCCACCACCAGCGCGGCGACGGCCGCGGCGAACGGTTCCCAGCGCGCCTCGACGTGTACGCCCGGAGCCAGCACGGCCCGAGCGGCGAACTCGGCGACCGCCAGCCCACCCACGAGACCGACCGGCGTGGCCAGGCCGATCAGGAAGAGCACCTCGCCGAGACCGAACCGCGCGGCCTTGCCCGCCGGGTAGCCGCGCAGCTTCGCCAGAGCGATCTCCGGGCCGCGTTCCTCGGTCAGCGACGCGACCAGGAGCGTCAGTACGCCGACCACGAGCAGCAGCAGCGGAACGGCGACGACCGGGATGGTCTTGGCGATCGCGGCGGCGTCGTCGTGGGCGTCGGTCAGCAGGCCCGGCAGCGCCGACGACAGCGTCAGCTCCTGTTGCAGCAGACCGAGGGAGGCGCCTTCGAGGTCCTTGGCGAGCGCGTCGGCGTCGTCGAGCTTGATGTCGTCGATCCGCACCGGGTAGACCAGTTCGAGGGCGACCTGCGCGGTCGAGACGTACTTGAGGTCCTCTTCGCTGCCCGCGAAGATCGCGTCGATCGGCGTCCGGCCCTGCTCGTCCGGCGAGGCGCCTTCCCGGAAGTAGCCGTGCGCTCCCCAGGCCGGGGCGTTGGCGTCGCGGGGCGTGTAGACCCCGACGACCTCGCGCTGCTGCGTCTTGCCGCCGATCGTCAGGGTGATCCGGTCACCGGCTTCGAGCCCGTGCGCCTTGGCCGTCCGGTCGCTGACGATGACCTGGTCGTTGTCGGTCGGGCAGTCCCCGGTCACGCTGACGAGCTTGCACAGGTCGCTGCGGAAGACGTAGCGCGCCTTCAGCTCACCGGACGGGACGATCGCCTCGGTCTCCACGGTGGTCACCGGGCGGCCGACCAGATCGTGCAGCAGCGGCCGCGCCTTGATCGCGGCGTCCGCCTTCTGGCTGGACTCCAGGGCCGGTTCGAACGCCGCGCTGTCGCCTGTGCCGTTCACCTTGACCGTCACCGAGCTGGCGTACGCCGGAGCCTCGCGCAAGGTGTCGGTGAGCACCGATTGCTGCGCCGCCCGCGCGTACGTCGGGGTCAGCACGGCGGCGGTCACGGCGACGGCGGCGAGCAACAGCACTACCAGGGATCGCCCGGTCCGGTGCCTCACGCCGCGCAGCAGCACGGTCCAACCCGTCACGGTCTCGTCCCCTCGGTAGTTCCGCGGCCGTTGTGACGACCGCGGAACACCTTAACCAGAGCAACCGACCGGGAGAAGCCCGGCGGATCAGCCGAGACCAGACAGCAACTCTTCGGCCGCGCGGTAAGGATCGACGACCCCTTCCGCCACCTTCGCGGCCAACTCCGCGAGGCTGTGGCCGCCGCGCAACGACCCGATCCGGGCCCGCATCCGGCCGAGGACCAGCGCCTCGATCTCGGCCGCCGCCCGCTCTTCGCGACGCTTACGCAGCTCGCCGGACTTCTCGAGGTATTCCTTGTGTTCCTCGATGGCCTTGAGGACGTCCTCGATGCCCTCACCCCGGGCGGCGACCGCCTTGACGACGCGCGGCCGCCACTGGCCCGGACCCCGCTCGCCGAGCGCGATCATGCCGTTGATGTCGCGTACGGTGGCGTCCGCGCCGTCCCGGTCGGCCTTGTTCACCACGAAGACGTCGGCGATCTCCAGGATGCCCGCCTTGACGGCCTGGATCGCGTCGCCCATCCCCGGCGCGAGCAGCACGAGCGTGGTGTCGGCCAGGCTCGCGATCTCGACCTCGGCCTGCCCCACGCCGACCGTCTCGACCAGGACGACGTCACAGCCCACCCCGGCCAGTACGCGTACCGCCGCGGACGTCGCGGCCGACAGTCCGCCGAGGTGGCCCCGGCTGGACATCGATCGGATGTAGACCCCGGGATCGGTGGCGTGGTCCTGCATGCGTACGCGGTCGCCGAGGATCGCGCCGCCGGTGAACGGGCTGGACGGATCGACCGCCAGGACGCCGACGCGCTTGCCGTCCCGCCGGTACGCCGCCACGAGTTCGTTCGTGGTCGTGGACTTGCCGACGCCGGGCGACCCGGTCAAACCGACGACGTGCGCCCGCTGGGCGTCCGCGCCGAAGACCGCGGCGATCTCCGCCAGCTCGGCGGCGTTGCGTTCGACCATGCTGATCAGCCGGGCGACGCTGCGCGGATCTCCGTCTCGCGCGGCGTCGACCAGCTTCCCTACGTCCTGAGTCACTGCTGGGCTGGGACCTTCAAGATCAGGGCGTCGCCCTGGCCGCCGCCGCCGCACAGCGCGGCCGCGCCGGTGCCGCCGCCGCGCCGCTTCAGCTCCAGCGCCAGCGTCAGGGCGAGGCGGGCGCCGGACATGCCGATCGGGTGGCCCAGGGCGATGGCGCCGCCGTTGACGTTCACGATCGACGGGTCGGCGCCCAACTCCCGGGTCGAGGCGATGCCGACCGCGGCGAACGCCTCGTTGATCTCGATCAGGTCCAGGTCGGCGACGGTCAGCCCGGCCTTGCCCAGCGCGTGCTTGATGGCGTTCGACGGCTGCGCGTGCAGCGAGCTGTCCGGTCCTGCGACGTTGCCGTGCGCGCCGATCTCGGCGAGCCAGGTCAGCCCCAGCTCCTCGGCCTTCTCCTTGCTCATCACGACGACAGCGGCCGCGCCGTCGGAGATCGGCGAGCTGGACCCGGCCGTGATCGTGCCGTCCTTGGTGAACGAGGGCTTGAGCTTGGCCAGCACCTCGACCGTCGTGTCGGGGCGTACGCCCTCGTCCTCGGCCAGCACGATCGGGTCGCCCTTGCGCTGCGGGATGGTCAGCGGCGCGATCTCCTCGGCGAAGACACCGTTCTTCTGCGCGGCCGCGGCCCGCTGGTGCGACGCGGCGGAGAAGGCGTCCTGCTCCTCGCGCGAGATGCCCCACTTCTGGCCGTCGTACTCGGTGGCCTCGCCCATCGGGATGCCCTGCCAGGCGTCGGTCAGCCCGTCGAGCGCCATGTGGTCCTTCACCACGACGTCGCCGTACTTGTACCCGGCCCGCTGGCCGAGCAGCAGGTGCGGCGCGTTGGTCATCGACTCCATCCCGCCGGCCACCACGATGTCCACCTCGCCGGCCCGGATGAGCTGGTCGGCCAGCGCGATGGCGTCCAGTCCGGACAGACACACCTTGTTGATGGTCAGGGCGGGGACGGTCATCGGCACGCCCGCCTCGACGGCCGCCTGCCGAGCCGGGATCTGGCCCGCGCCCGCCTGGAGGACCTGGCCCATGATCACGTACTGCACCTGGTCCGGGGCGACTCCGGCGCGCTCCAGCGCCGCCTTGATCGCCGCACCGCCCAGCTGGGTCGCCGAGAACGACTTGAGGTTGCCGAGCAACCGTCCCATAGGCGTACGCGCACCGGCGACGATCACCGAACTCTTCATTGAGAGGCCCTCCGACTCGGCTTAGCTATCGTTCAGTCAGACTAACCGTATGTCTGAGCATCCGGAGCAGTCGGGTTTGTCACACGGTATCGGCCTCCTGCGCATCGACCACGTGGGCGTGGCCGTTGCCGACCTGGACGAGGCGATCGACTTCTACACGCGGGTCTTCGGCATGACGTGCGCGCACGTCGAGACGAACGAGGAGCAGGGCGTACGCGAGGCGATGATGTCCGTCGGCCCGACTCCCGACGGTGGCTTCGTGCAATTGCTGGCACCCCTTTCGGCAGACTCGACAATCGGTAAGTTCTTGGCAAAAAACGGACCTGGCGTGCAGCAGGTGGCGTACACGGTCGAATCCATCGACGACGCCTGCTCGGCGCTCCGCTCGCGCGGGGTACGACTGCTCTACGACCAGCCTCGCCGGGGCACGTCGAACTCCCGGGTGAACTTCGTCCACCCCAAGGATGCCGGTGGCGTCCTGGTCGAACTGGTCGAACCCGCCGCCTCCTCCACGCACTGACGACTCCGGCGATCTCCGGAACGTCGCGCACCTATCCCGTCCAAGATCAGGTGCGTACGCCTCCGGAGATCACGAGTATCGGCTCACCGAGGGCCGGGCACGCCGAAGCGGCCCGCCGAGGATCGGCTCACCGAGGGCCGGGCACGGGAGCGCAGGCGCGCCGGAGGACCACCCGGATCTTGGCGACCGTCTCGGCCGGGCGGCGCAGGACGTCGTCGGCATGGAATCGCAGCACGGTCCAGCCCAGGACGTGCAGTTCGTTCTGCCGCTCCAGGTCGAACCGGTGGGTCGTGCGATCCCGGTGGTGGTCGCCGTCGTACTCGATCGCGATCCGATACTCCGGATAGGCGAGGTCCACCCTGGCCACGAACCGCCTTCCTTTCATGATCTTGAACTGCGCCACCGGGCACGGAAGCCCCGCGTCCACGATGAGCAGGCGAAGCCGTGTCTCCATCGGCGACTCCGCCAACGGCTCCGCGTACGCCAGCAGCGCCTCAGCCTGGCGACAGCCCGGCCATCGCCGCCGAGTCGCGACGTCATCCGTTAGCCGTGACAGGGACACCTTGCGCTGGTGGAGAAGCGCGTCGAGACAGACGGCCGCGTCGACGCGAGGTAGGTACCGCAGCAGGTCGAAGGCGGTCCGCTCCGGTGTCGTCACCGGCAGGCCGAGGATCCGGGTGACATCACGGTCTGGAACCGAGCCGCGCCGGACGACGAGATGCGACTGCGGCACGATCCGGTCGTCCTCGCCGATCAGGACCGCCACTCGCTCCGGCGGGTCGAGCGCCCGGACGCCCCAGAGGTGCAGGGCACTGAGCCCGCTGATGACGCCACCCTTCGGCAGCAGCAAGGCGGCGGCCTCACACCAGACCCGGTGGTCGAGCGGAACGTCGGCGTGGACATAGACGTCCCGGTAGAGGCGCGTCCACGCACGACCGGCGAGCTGACGGCGGGTCAGCAGACCGGCGGCGACCGCGTCCGCACCCCGGAACGGAGCCACGGCGAGCGACGGCGGGACCTTTGCGACGGGTGGCATCCGATCACGATGCGCCGCCATGCGCTGCCGCACGAGGGGGTGTGGATAACCCACTTCCGGAAGGCGCACGACCTAACCGCACCAAGATCAGGTACCTGGGCTTCCGGAGATCACCAGACCCCACCCGCGCGGCGGCCCCGCGACCCGCGACCCGCGCCGGAGCGAGCGCGAAAGAGCACACGGGAGCGTGCCACCGAGCAGGGATGAACACCGAGTGCCAAAAGCCGGTGGACTATTTCACAGAAGCGTTCCCGCCCGAAGCTACTGGGCAGTAACCTCCGCACAACACCGCCTCAACGGTCGTTCAGGGGGTGACCCACATAGATCCGGCACGGCCCACCCGGGAGCATCTCCGGTAGTCAGGCGAAGGAGCGGAATATGGACCACATCCTTGAGGCGATCGGCGCGGCCGAGGGCGCGGGCCGGATCGAGGGGTTCGGCGAGCTGCCGGTACCGGAGAGCTACCGGGGCGTGGTCGTCCGCGCCGACGAGACGGCCATGTTCGACGGATTGGCCACGAAGGACAAGGATCCGCGCAAGTCCCTGCACATGCAGGAGGTGGCGACCCCCGACCTGGGTCCGGGCGAGGCGCTGATCGCCGTGATGGCGAGTGCGATCAACTACAACACGGTGTGGACGTCCATCTTCGAGCCGATGTCGACGTTCGGCTTCCTGCAGCGGTACGGCAAGCTGTCGCCGCTGACCAGACGGCATGATCTGCCGTATCACGTGGTCGGGTCGGACGCGGCCGGCGTGGTCCTGCGGACCGGCCCCGGAGTGACGAAGTGGCAGCCGGGCGACCAGGTCGTGGCGCACTGCCTCAGCGTCGAGCTGGAGGACGCCGCCGGGCACGACGACACCATGCTCGATCCGCAGCAGCGGATCTGGGGCTTCGAGACCAACTTCGGCGGGCTCGCCGAGCTGGCCGTGGTGAAGGCCAACCAGCTGATGCCGAAGCCGGCCCACTTGAGCTGGGAGGAGGCGGCGTCACCGGGACTGGTGAACTCGACGGCGTACCGGCAGCTCGTGTCGCATCACGGCGCCGACATGAAGCAGGGCGACGTGGTGCTGATCTGGGGCGCCAGCGGCGGTCTCGGCAGTTACGCCACCCAGATGGCGGTCAACGGCGGCGCCATCCCGGTCTGCGTCGTGTCCAGTCCGCAGAAGGCCGAGCTGTGCCGCCGAATGGGCGCCGAGCTGGTCATCGACCGCAGCGCCGAGGGGTACCGGTTCTGGCGGGACGAGCACACGCCCGATCCGAACGAGTGGAAGCGATTCGGCGCGCGCATCCGGGAGCTGACCGGCGGCGACGATCCCGACATCGTCTTCGAGCACCCGGGCCGGGAGACCTTCGGCGCGAGCGTCTTCGTCGCCAAGCGCGGCGGCACGATCGTCACCTGCGCGTCGACGAGCGGCTTCGATCACCACTACGACAATCGGTACCTCTGGATGCACCTCAAGCGGATCGTCGGCAGCCACTTCGCGAACTACCGCGAGGCCTGGGAGGCGAACCGGTTGATCGACCGCGGTCTCGTGCACCCGACACTGTCCAAGGTGTTCTCCCTCGAGCAGACCGGGCAGGCGACCTACGAGGTGCATCGGAACGCGCATCAGGGCAAGGTGGGCGTCCTGGCCCTCGCTCCCCAAGAGGGACTCGGAATCTACGACTCGGAGAAGCGCGCCCGCCACGAGGAAGCCATCAACCGCTTCCGTGGCGTGTGAGTCACACCAGCTACACCTCCTCCGAGCGGGTGACCCGGCGCAGGCGCAACGGCGCGTCTGCGCCGCCTTTCCGTCCCCTGCAAGTCACAACAAACCACTACAAAACCCGCTAGTTGGGCAAGCCCCGCAAGTTGACCATGCCTTTGTCGGCGAAACAGGCCCCATGCTCTTGCGAAACACCGGGGTACGTCTGTCAGGATGTCCCAATGCCCCAGCCGCAATCTGACGTCGCCTTCTTCGACGGCGCGAATACTCAAGCAGACTTCACGGTCGTGCTCCGCGGTTTCGACCGTGAGCAGGTCACGGCCCATCTCGGCCGCATCAACGCGCAGCTGATCCAGTCCGAGCAGGCCCGCCAAGAGGCCGAGCAGCGGATGAACGACGCGCAGCGCCGGCTCCGCCAGGCCGAGCAGCGTCTCAACTCGGTGGAGCAGAAGCTCACCGACACGAACAAGCAGCTCGAGGAGAACAGCCGGCCGACCCTGTCGGGCCTGGGCACTCGCGTCGAGCAGATCCTGCGCCTCGCCGAAGAGCAGGCCAACGACCACCGCGGCGAAGCCAAGCGGGAGTCCGAGGGCATCCTCTCCGCTGCCCGGCTCGAGGCCCGCGAGATCACCGACAAGGCTCGCGCCGAGGCCGCCGCGATGAAGGCGACCGCCGAGCGCGAGGCGGGCAACCTGCGTACCGCCGCCGAGCGCGAGGCCGCCGAGGTTCGCGTGCAGGCTCGTCGCGAGGCCGACACGCTGCGTGCCGACGCCGAGCGCGAGACCAAGGCGCTGCGTACCGCCACCGCGCACGAGGTCGCCGAGCTGAAGGCCACTGTCGAGCGCGAGGTCGCCACCCTGCGGGCCACCGCCGAGCGGGAGATCACCCAGCTGCGGGCCAAGGCTTCCCGCGAGGCCGAGGAGAAGCGCGCCGAGGCGTCCAAGATGCTGGCCGACGCCCGCGACAAGCGCGACAAGGACCTCCAG
Source organism: Hamadaea sp. NPDC051192 (assembly GCF_040682475.1). Taxonomy (NCBI): domain Bacteria; kingdom Bacillati; phylum Actinomycetota; class Actinomycetes; order Micromonosporales; family Micromonosporaceae; genus Hamadaea; species Hamadaea sp. NPDC051192. Next base: position 111,147 of record NZ_JBFBAZ010000001.1, on the reverse strand, counting down.
GCGCTCCAGCTCGAGCTGGCCGAGCGTCGCGAGAAGACCGAGCGCGAAGAGTCCGCGCGGCACGCCGCTCAGGTCGCCGCGACGCAGAAGATGGTCAACGAGGCCGAGGAGCGCGCTCGCGCCGCCGAGGACCGGGCCAAGGAGATCGAGCAGCGTGCGGAGACCCGCCGCATCGAGTCCGAGCGCTCCGCGACCGAGACCGTCGAGAAGGCCAAGGCGTCGGCGGAGAAGTCCGTCAGCGAGGCCAAGGCCGAGGCGCACCGCCTGGTCACCGAGGCCCGCAACGAGGCCGAGCTGACCACCACGGCGGCTCGCCGCGAGGTCGACGAGCTGACCCGCCAGAAGGACGCGGTCACCTCTCAGCTGGGCCAGATGCTCTCCGGCCTGGCGGGCATCGTGCCGGTGCAGGCGCCGGCCGACAAGGGCAAGAAGTCCGAGGAGGAGAAGGCTTCGGCCTGATCCCCTCGATCGGGGCAGATCGGGTCCGCCGGGCGACTCTCGCTCGGCGGGCCCGATGAAACATATCCACTGTGGCCCAAGGGTTTCCTGCAGATCTGCTGTGACTGCGGTGGGGCGTGGTGCGAGAGCGGACGAGACATGTGAGGATGGGGCACATGTCGCAAGGCGGAGATCTTTTCGCGCTCGGTGAGGGCGTAGCCAGTCAGCCCAGCTTCGACGATGCGCTGAAGGGCTACAAGAAGAGCCAGGTCAACGACTACGTCGCGCAGGCTGAGGCCGAGATCGCGACGCTCGCGGCCGAGCGGGAGCAGGCGTACCAGCAGGTCCAGGCACTGGCCGGACAGGTTCAGCTGCTGCAGGACGACCTCGCCGACCTCCGTCGCAAGTCGCAACTTCCGACTACCGTCTCCTTCAAGCATCTCGGCGTCCGGGTGGGGCAGATCCTGGAACTCGCCGAGGAGCAGGCCGAGGAGATCACCAAGTCGGCCCATCGCCAGATCTCGGACACCCAGGGCGAGGCGGACCGCGTACTGGCCGACGCCCGTGAGCGGGCCGCCGCCGCGATCCGGGACTTCGAGACCGCGCTGTCCGCGCGGCGGGCCGACGAGCAGCGCTCCGACGAGGAGCGGCGGGCCGCGTCCGCGCGGGCGCTCGCGACCGCCCAGCAGGAGGCCACCAACCTCCGGGATCGGGCCGTCAAGGAGACGTCGGAGCAGCGTTCGACCGTGGAGCAGGAGCTCGCCGCGCTGCGGGCCCAGGCCGCGCAGGAGATCGCCACGCTGCGGGCTCAGGCCGCTCAGGAGATCACCACGCTCAAGGACGCCGCCGCGCAGGACGTCCAGGCCGCGCGCACCGCCGGCGAGCGCGAGGTCGCGGAGGCGAGGTCGCTCGCCGTCGCTGCCGAGCAGGAGAGGGTACGCGCAGCGCAGCTCGCCGAGGCGGAACGTCAGGCCGCCACTGCCGCGCAGGCCACGCTGGTCGAGCTGGAGCGGCAGATCGCCGCCAACCGGGCCGAGTCCGAGCACGTGACGAGCCAGCTCAGGGAGACCCAGACCGAGTTGGACGGCGCACGCAAGCAGCTGCACGACGCGTACCAGAACGCCAAGGCGGCCAAGCAGAACGCGGAGAACGCCGAACGGGCCACCGCCGACGCGGAGGCTCGCCTGGCCGAGGCGCAGGCCAAGGCCACCCGGGTGCAGGAGACGACCGTGCAGGTCCAGGAGGCCGTCAAGGCCCAGGAGACCGTGCAGGTCGCGGAAGCCGCGAAGGTCCAGGAGACCGTGAAGATCGCGATGCCGGCCGCCGGGTCGGACCCGGACACGACGACCGTGCTGACCCTGCCGGCGCCGTCGGCCCCGAAGGCGGCTGAGCCGGTGGACGAGGCCGAGACGACGACCGTGATCAAGCCTGCCACCACGGAAGCCGCGGCGGAGACTGAGAAGACCGTGGATCTCCGGAAGACGACGGGAAAGAAGAAGTCGACGCCGCCGCAGGCCGCCGTCGACGAGCCGGACGCGAACCCGGAGGCCGACGCGGAAGCGGAGGCCGCGGCCCCGGCACAGCGCTAGTGAACGGCAGGCTCGCCCGGCGCTCCGCGATCGTCGGGGCAGCCTGCGTCGCCGCGCTGGCCGCGGTCTATCTGATGGCACTGTGGACGCATGCCGGGCAGTCCCTGGAGGACGCCGTGCTGTCGGCGGCGGCGGCGAAGATGCCCGGCACGGATCAAGCCGCGCTGGCCATCCGGCTGCTGAGCACGGTGGGCATCAAGACGCTGGTGGTGGCGCTGGTCGGGGTGGTCGTCCTCGGCGTGATCCGGGGGCGTACGCGGCTGGGCTGGCTGGCGGCCGCGGTGATCGCCGCGTCGGCGCTGACGACCGAGGTGCTCCAGAAAGTCGTGTCCCGGCCGGTCCTGCTGGCCGGGGGCGTACGCCGGGAGGACCAGAGCTTCCCCAGCGGGCACACCGCCACGGCGATGGCGATCCTCGCCGGAGTGGTGCTCGTCGTCCCCGCCCGCTATCGGCTGCTCGCCGCGGTCGCGCTGGCTCCATGGTCGCTCGGGATGGGCGTCGCGACCGTCACCGCCGGGTGGCATCGGCCGAGCGACACCCTCGGCAGCGACCTGATCGTGCTCGCGTACGCGTGCGCGGCCGTGTTGCTGCTGGCCCGGCTCGGCCGCGTACGCCAGACGGCCCGGCCACGCGGCGTACGCGTGGTGGCGATGGCCGGTGGCGTCCTGGTCGCGGCCGTCCTCGCCGGTCTGCTGATCACGGGGCTCTCGGGGTTCAGCATCAGCCGGGCGCTCGTCTTCGCCGCCGCCGTCGGCACGGTCGCGACGCTGCTCGCCCTTATCGACGGAGTGGACCTCGACCCGAGTACGCCGCCTTCAGCGCCTGCCAGCCCCGGTAGCGCTGGAACGGGATCTCGAACACCGACGCGAAGATCCATGCGCTCAGCACCGACAATGGAGCCGCTACCACCAGCGTGACCAGGAAGAACGGTACGCCGTCGGCGATGCGCGGGGCGACGACCTGATCGGCGACGGCCACCACGATCGGGGCGTGGATCAGGTAGAGGCTGTACGAGAACGAGCCCAGGCCGCGTACCGGGGCGGTGTCGAGGAACCAGACCAACGGCTTGGGCCGCCGGATCGCCACCGCCGCGAGCAGCATCGCGACCGCCGGTCCGAACGAGACGTCTACCCAGAAGAAGTGCTCGACCGTCCACTCCGAACCCTGTACGGCGATCATCGCGATGACGGGTAGTGCGGCCACACCGGCGAGCCAGTGCCAGGGCAGTCTGCGTACCTTCTCATTCGCGGCGAGAATCCCCGCAGCCGTGACGCCGGCCGCGAACAGGATGGCGAACTGGGGAGTGAAGCGGGTGAGTTTGTCGACGAGCGGGACGCTCGGCGCGAAGATCCCCACGAGCAGGACCGGGACCGCGACCGCCGCGAGCATGGTGGCGGCCCCCGCTTTCCGGATGATCACGAGCAGGATCGGGAGCACGAGGTAGAGCTGGGCTTCGACGGCGATGGACCAGAACGCGCCGTTGGGGCTGGGCGAGCCCACGACGTCCTGGAGGAGCAGGCCGAAGACCGCGACCGTCTTGCCTGTCGGCTCGCCCTCCCCCGGCTGCGGCACGATCGTCCACGCGACGATCAGGCTGAACGCGAGCGCGGCCCAGTACGGCGGCAGGATGCGCCAGGCACGGCGGAAGGCGAACCTGGCCTTGCCGCCGAGCTGCCACTCATGCCGGGCCGGGGACACCGCCAGCGAGAACCCGGACAACACGATGAACACGACCACCGCGAAGTGGCCGTAGATGAGCCAGCCGGCCCAGGCCGGCCCGGTGATCCGGGGATAGCCGCCGAAGCTGACCAGATAGCAGTGGTGCAGCACGACGAACAGCGCCGCGAGACCGCGGATGCCGTCGAGACCGGACAGCCGGTCCCGGCGCGGGCGGGCGGCGGCCTCGGGCTCGGTCCCGGCGGCGGGCGCCGATCGCACGGTCTGCGCGGTCATCTCGCGATCTCCTCTGTTGGCTACCGACGGACTGGCGTGAACAACGGACTGGCGTGAACAACGGACTGGCGTGAACAACGGGCTGGCGTAGCGACGGGCTGGCGTAGCGACGGGCTGGCGTAACGACGGGCTGGCTTGGCTTACTGACGGGTTGCCGACGGTTTCGAGCGGCGCGGCTCGCCGGGCGCGGCCCCTATCCTCGGTGCGTGAGCGAAGCGGTTGTCAGCATCGTGATCCCGGCCCACAACGAGGCGGCCGTGATCGAGGAGAACCTGCGCGTCCTCCTCGGCGACTCGGCCCCCGGCGAGTTCGACGTCGTCGTGGTGCCGAACGCCTGCACCGACGGAACCGGCACGGCGGCCGCGCGGGCGGGCGTACGCGTCGTCGAGACGCCGGTGCCGGGGAAGGTGCACGCCCTCGCGCTCGGCGACGCCGAATGCCGGGCGTTCCCGCGGATCTACCTCGACGCCGACGTACGCCTGACCGCCGACTCCGTCCGCGCGCTGGTCGCGGCCTGCGCCGGCGACGACGTTCTCGCCTGTGCTCCGGAGCCGCAGTTCGACCTGGCCGGGACGACGTTCGTGATGCGCCGGGTGCACCGCGTGCACGACCGGCTGATGGCGCCGACCCGGGCGCTCGCCGGGGCGGGCTGCTATGTGCTGACCAAGGCGGGTCACGCCCGGGTCTTCCCGATGCCGGAGGTGCTCTCCGACGACGGCTACGTCCATAACAGCTTCACTCCCGGCGAACGCGTCGTGGTGCGGCAGGCCCGGTCATTCGTGCGCCCGGCCCGGACCGTCTCCGCGTACCTGCGCCGACGGGTCCGCGTCCGGGCCGGCAACCGGCAGCTCGCCGAGCTGGGCCGGGTCTCCGCCGAGGGACGCCTCGGTCCGCGTGCGCTGCTCTCGCTGGTTGCGCGACGCGAAGTAGGCCCGCTGGATGCCGGCTGCTACCTGGCCGTCCTGCTCCTCGACCGGGGCTGGACGGTCCTGCGCGGCCGGCGGGGCCGGACGTCGTGGGGTCTCGATGTCGGCAGTCGGGTGCCAACGGGGCCGGGGAACGGTTAGCCCCTCCACCGCCGCCTCATACGCGGCCAGCAGCGAGATCTTCGACTGGTCCCACGACAGCGGACCGGCGACCCGGGCCCGGCCGATCTCGCCCATCCGCTGCCGGTCCTCCGGCGAGTCCAGCAGGTACGCCGTGAGCTTGGCGAACTCCGACTCGTCGTTGGCCGGGGCGTAGACGGCGGCGTCGCCGGCCGACACCCGGGCCTCGCGCAGTTCGAACGAGACGATCGGGCGGGACATCGCCATGTACTCCATGATCTTGTTCATCGTGGAGACGTCGTTCAGCGGGTTGAGCGGGTCGGGCGACAGGCATACGTCCGCAGTGGACAGATAGCGGAGCAGGTCGTCGTCGCTGATCCGGCCGGTGAACGTCACGTAGTCGGCCAGGCCCAGCTCGACGGCCAGGTCCTTCATCGCGTCGAAGGTGTCGCCCGCGCCCACGAAGGCGGCGTGCCAGTCGGTGCGGCCCTGCTCGTCTCGCAGCTTCGCCAGCGCGCGCAGCGCGTAGTCCACGCCGTCCTGCGGGCCCATCACGCCGAGGTAGCAGAGCAGATACGGCTTGCCCTTGCGCAGCTCCGGTTCGGGCGGCACCTGCCGGAAACGCTCGACCTTGGGCGCGCTGCGGACGACGAACACCTGGTCCTCGCGCTTGCCGCCACGGGTGAGCGCCGCCTCGCGGTAGCTCTCGTTGGTGGCGATCACGATGTCGGCGGCCTGATACGTCTTGCGTTCGAGCCAGCAGACCACCCGGTAGAGGAAGTCCCGGCCCCGGCCGAACCGGGACTCGTACAGCTCCGGCACCAGGTCGTGCTGGTCGAAGACGAACCGGGCGCCCCGCCGCCGGAACCGCTTGGCGAGCAGGAAGAACAGGTCCGGCGGATTGCAGGCGTGCACCACGTCGACCGGGCCGACCTTGCGCGCCAGCCGGTAGGTGTGCCACAGCGCCGAGCCGTACTCGCGCAGGTAGCCCTGCGGCCCGCCGGTCGCCGCCTTCAACGGGTACCGGTAGATGTGGACGCCGTCCAGCTCCACGTAGGGCTCGGTGTCCCGGCCGGTGCCCATCGGGCAGATGACGTTCACGGTCCAGCCCGCGTCGCGCAGCGCGCAGGACTCCTGCCAGACGCGCCGGTCGAACGGCACGGACAGGTTCTCGACGAGGATGAGCGCTTTACCAGCCAAGGCCCACGTATCCCGGGTGCGCCCGGCGCGTCTCCGCGTCGGGAAGGCGGACGAGGTCGATGATCGGGCGGTCGCCGGCCCGGTCCAGCACGGGGCTCAGCGCCGGATCGGCGAAGCCGACGACGCAGACCTCGGCGAAGTCGAGGACGTCGTCGGCGGAGTCGCACAGCAACTCCCCGAGGTGCGGCAGGTGGCGGTCGATGTACTCCCGGTTGGCCCCCATCAGCCGGGACAGCGCCACGTTCGCGTCGTAGATCCGCAGCTCGTAGCCCTTGCCCACGAGCCGCTCCGCCAGTTCGACGAGTGGGCTCTCGCGCAGGTCGTCGGTGCCCGGCTTGAAGGAGAGCCCGAACAGGCCGACCTTGCGCTTCCCGGTGCTGATGACCAGGTCGAGCGCGCGCTTGAGGTGCTCCTCGTTCGACGGGAGCACGTGCGAGAGCAGCGGCACCGCGATGTCGGCGCGGCGGGCGGCGTACACCAGGCCCCGGAGGTCCTTCGGCAGGCAGGAACCGCCGAACGCGAACCCCGGGCGCAGGTAGGCCGGGCTGATGTTGAGCTTGCGGTCGGCCAGGAAGACGTCCATCATCCGGTGCGAGTCCACGCCCAGCGCCCGGCAGATCGCGCCCATCTCGTTGGCGAAGGCGATCTTCAGGCCGTGGAACGAGTTGTCCGCGTACTTGGCCATCTCGGCCACCGGCACCGGCACCCGGAACACCTCGCCCGGCAGACCCTCGTAGAGCGCCGCCACGACGTCCCCGCTGACCTTGTCGTACTCCCCGATCACGGTCTTCGGCGGGTCCAGGAAGTCCTTGACGCTCGAGCCCTCGCGCAGGAACTCCGGGTTGTACGCGACGCCGAAGTCCACCCCGGCGGAGCGGCCGGAAGCCTTCTCCAGCAACGGAACGAGCAGTGATTCGCAGGTGCCCGGCAGCATCGTGCTGCGGAACACGACGGTGTGCCACCGGTCCAGCCCGGCCAGCGCCTCGCCGATCTCCGCCGACACCCGTTCGAGGTACTCCGTCGACAGGCTGCCGCTGAGCGCGGACGGCGTACCGACGCAGACCAGCGACACGTCGGTCGCCCGGATCGCCGACGCGAGGTCGACCGTAGCCCGCAGCGCGCCGGACGCGACCACCTCGGCGGTCAGCTCGCCGATCCGCTCCTCGACGACGGGCGCCTGGCCGCGGCCGATGAGTTCCACCTTGACCGGGCTGACGTCGACGCCCACCACCTCGTGCCCGCGTGCGGCCAGGCAGGCGGCGGAGACGCTGCCCACGTAGCCGAGGCCGATGACACTGATCCTCATATCACTTGCCTTCCTTGGAGACGGTCGTTCATGGCAGTTCCCGCTCCCGGCGGGCGTCCGGGGAGCCGCCCTCGCCAAAGGACCGGGAACCGCCACCCCTCATCGCTCGGACGGCGCGACGCAGGCCGGGGCCGAGCGGGGACGACTTGGCGGCGCCGACGACGGTTCCGTGCAGACGGCGCAGGACGCGACGAGCCGAACTGCGAGTGACCAGACCCTGGGCGACCGACATCTCGCCGGTCTTGGCCCGGCGCTTGTACTCGTCCTCGCCCCGGCCGAGGTCGATGCGGGTGACGCCGAGGCCGGGCGCGGCCGCCACCAATTCGCGGAGCAGCATCCAGCCCGGGGCGAGCTTGGCGAACTCGGGGTCGTAGACGGGGAACCACCAGTGCAGTACGCCGCCCGACCGCAGTCCGAAGTGCGCGGCGACCAGGCGAGGCCCGGCGTGCAGAGTGGACAGGATGCCCGCGAACCCCGGATCCCGCGTACGCAGCAACGACCGCAGCAACTGCACGCGACGCGGATCGGCGAAGTAGTCGGCCGCGCCGGTAGCGGCGTACTGCCCGCGTTTCAGCTCGATGAGCTGGTCGAGCGCGTCGTCGTCGACGACGTCCACGGCGAACCGCACCGTCCCGTACGCCTTCTCCGTCTTCGCGGTGTGCCGGCGCGCCTGCCCGATGTTGCTCTTGCCGCTGCTGGACGCCCGGCCCAGGTAGCCGTCGAGGCCACCGGTGACGTCGAGATAGGGCGACGGCCGCCGGGCCTCGATCCACGGCGTGAACTCCGCTCCCGTCCCGTCCTCGTCGTCGACGAGCAGGTGGTCGAACGCGTATCCGCGGACCCCTCCGGAGAGCAGGTCGAGCGGCGCGAACGTGGAGCCGGGCGCGCGGATCGGGCCTTGGAAGTCGGCCCCGGGCCACCCGACCGGCCGCAGTTCGCCGCCGTCCTGATGGGTCGGCAGCAGGGCCTGGATCTCGCCCGCGGCGTCCGTCGCGACGGCGACCCGCACCGGTACGCCCGCCGCGTGCACCGCCGCCGCGAAGCCCGGATGGAAGTACGGGCTGTCCAACCGGGTGTTGGCCGCTCGCAAGGCATGCCAGGCGTCGAGCTGCCGGTTGGTCAGCTCGGTGAAGTCGTGATTCGTGATCGGCATTCCATCCCCCAGATCGACAATGGCCGTCAGCTCAGGTCGCGAGCGCTCGAAGTCGTCGCGACGGCCGCAGCAGCGCGACCACCGCGGCGCGCGCCCGTTGTCGGCCGAGGGCGGCGCGCAGGGTCTCGCCCGCGAGCACGATCAGGAAGTACGCCCCACCGGCGAGCGCCGAGTTACGGCGGCGGTAGAGGGTCACCTTGTTGACCACGCTGAGCGCGTTGAGGGTCGGATTGATCTGCTGTTCGCCGCCGATGTGGGTGATCTCGGCGGCCGGCTCGTACCAGAGGGTCCAGCCGCGGTCGCCCGCGCGCAGCGCGAAGTCGGTCTCCTCGCTGTAGAGCAGGAAGCTCTCGTCCCAGGGACCGACGTCGCGTAGGGCAGCCGCTGAGATCAGCATGGCCGCCCCGGTGGCCCACGAGTACGCGCCGGGTAGGTCCCGCTCGCGGGGATCGGTGATCAGCTCGCCGAACCCCGGCAGACGCCCGGCGACCCGGCCGAGGAACGCCTCGCCGAACGCGCGACGCAGCGTGGGGGCGTACCGCAGGGAGGGCTGGAACGAGCCGTCCTCGTTCAGCAGCTTCGGCACGGCGATGCCGCACGTGCTGCGCTGGAGCGTCGCGGCGAGCCGGGCGAGGGTGTCGGGACGCAGCCGGCAGTCCGGGTTCAGCACCATGACGGCGTCGTACTCGCCCGGCACGGCGGCCACGCCCGCGTTGATCCCGGCGGCGAAGCCGGCGTTGCGGCCCACCGCCAGCGGGATGACCGGCAGGTCGAATCCCTTCGCGACGGTCAGTGAGTCGTCGCGGGAGGCGTTGTCGGCGACCACGACGGCGGTCAGGCGTACGCCCCGTTGTCCTTCGAGCGACCGCAGGCAGCCCGCGAGGACGTCGGCGCTGTTGTAGGTGACGATGACGACCGCGATACGCGGTTCTGGCGTGGTCACGGCTTCCCCCGGAGTCGTTTCGCGGTTCGGGCCGCCAGGCGGCGGGCGCGCTGAGCCGGCCCGGGCCGGCCGTCCACGACGGCGGTCAGCCAGGCAGCGTCCATGTCGTGGCGCAGGCTGTTGCGCGGTTGCAGCCAGGCCGACGGCTTGGCCGGTCCCCCGTCGCTGCTCAGCACCCGGCGTACGCCCGCATGGCGCAGGCGCTTGAGCACCCGCCGGTCGTAGGAGCCGAACGGGATCGCGACGCTGTCTACCGGCCCGCCGACGAGGTCGCCCAGTACGCGATGCGCCTCCTGGAACTCCTCGCGCGCCTCGGTCTCGTCGACGCGACGCCAGTCCCGGTGCGCCCAGCCGTGTGAGCCGACCGGCATCCCCGCCTTGACCAGCTCGCGTACGCCGTCGGCGTCGAGCCGCCCGGGTTCGCCCAGCAGCCCGGCGAGCACGAAGAACTCGGCGGTCAGCCCGCGGTCGAGCAGCCGGGGCAGGGCGATCTCCAGATCGGACGCGTTCCCGTCGTCGAACGTGATGCGGACATGGTCACGCCGCGCCGCCAGATCGAGCATCTGCTCGAACTGCCCGACGCTCACCCAGGTTCGGTCCTCGCCCGGCGCGAGATCGCGGTCGGTCGGCCCGATCCCGTGCACGTTAATCATGATGATCGATGCACCGAGGGCATCCGAGCTGCGCAATGAATCGCCTATCGTTCTTCGGTCAGGTCGAGCCGCGGCCGACCGGGACCGTTAGATCGTGAGGTTTCGTCGACTCAACGGGCCATCGGCGAATCGGGCGGACCGAATGTCCGCAAGCCGACACGGTCATGATTGCTTCCACCCTGGTCGGGCCATGCCATCATGGGGCCCGCTCAACTACGATCGAGCTGCTGAAGACGTGCCCACCTCGGTCGCGACCAACATCGACAGACACTCGCGACGACACGGCAGATATCTATGCCGACCTATGGAAGGACGACGGTGGACTTCTGGGACCTCGCCAAGGTGCTCTTCCGGAACTGGGTGGTCGCCGTCCCGATGCTGCTGCTCACCACCGGTCTGACGGTGCTGACCTTCAGCGCGATCAAGCCCGACTACGTCGCCACCGCCTTCGTCCAGCTCGTACCGCCGGCGACCCCGGTGCCGGCCAAGGTCGGCGAGCCGGCGCGCGTACAGGTGAATCCGTGGCTCGGCCAGGGTTTGCAGACGCTCGGCAACGCCGCGATCGTCACCGTGCAGGAGCAGTCCGTCGTCGACGCGATGAAGGCCGCGGGCTACACCGACTCGTTCACCTTCGAGATGGGCGGCGACAGCCCGCTGGTGAAGATCGAGGCGGTCGGCAAGTCCAAGGAGCAGGCCTCCGGCACCGCCGACGAACTGGTCGCCCGTTACAGCGAGAGCGTCACGACGCTGCAGAAGAACGAGCGCGTGATCGACGCCGACCTGGTCGCACCGCGCCGGCTCGACCGGGGCACCAACGTCGAGAAGTCGAACTCCAACGTCAAGCGCGCGCTGGTCGCGGTGTTCGTCGCCGGCCTGATGCTCACCGTCGCGGCGACCGTCGGCTTCGACGCGCTCCTGCGCTCCCGCGCCAAGCGCCGGGCCGGCGCGATGTCGGCCGCGGAGCTGGCGGCGGCCCGGGAACGCGCCGTCGGCATGGCTTCCGGCGTACGCCTGAGCAGCGTCGGCACGCTGTATCGCCCGCGCGCCATCACCACGGCGACCGGGGGACCGTCCGGCGGCACGCCCCCGGACGAGGCCTCGGCCTGGTCCGCCGGTGACCAGACGGTCGTCTACCGGACGGTCGACGATGTGATCGAGCCGACCGACATCGCCGACCCCGACGACGAGGACAAGCCCGAGGTCGAGGACGCGACCCTGGTGCTGCCCTCGTTCACGCCCATGAACGGCGTAGAGATTCCGCGCCCGTCGGCCTGGCCGAGCAAAGAGTGACCGACGGCCTGGCCGAACGGCAGGTGGCCGACGCCGAGCGGCAGGTCGCCGACGTCGCCGGGCGCCGGGCGGATCTGGAGCCGTCGCTCGTCTCGGGCCGGACCTACGCCACCCGCCGGCGGATCGGCCGGGTGGACGCGCCGCTGGTGCTGTGCCTGATGATCGTCATGATCGGGCTCATCCCGTTCAACCTGATCGTCCCGGGCATGACCGACCTCGCCCGGCCCGGCATCATCCTGGCGCTCGGCCTGTTCGGCTGGTGGTTCATCACGCGCTTCACCACCCACCTGTCGATGCGCGGGCCGCAGCCGCTGCGCTGGGCCCTGCTGTTCTTCATGATGAGCATCCTGCTGTCCTACGCCGTCGGCTTCATCCGTGGGCTGACCACGATGGAGGCCAACGGGGCGGACCGGTCGCTGCTCTTCTTCTGCGCGCTCGCCGGGATCATCCTCATGACCGCCGACGGCCTGCCGAACTGGCAGCGGCTGCGGACGGTGGTCAACGTCCTCGTCGTGGTGGCCGCGCTGATGGCCGTCATCGGCCTCATGCAGTACATGTTCTCGGTCGACCTGACGCAGTACCTGGTGATCCCGGGCTTGCAGTCCAAGTACGACGCACTCGGCTTCATGATGCGCGGCAGCAGCTACCGGGTCGCCGGCACGACCGCGCACTACATCGAGCTGGCCACCGTGCTCGCCCTCGCCCTCCCGTACGCCGTGCACGTGGCGCGATTCGGCGAGAAGCGCTGGCAGAAGCAGCTGGCGCTGGTGTCGGCGGCGCTGATCGCGGCCGGCGTCGGCGCCACGATCTCGCGTACGGGGATTCTCGCGATCGGCGTCATGTTCGTGTGCCTGTTCCCGGTGTGGAACTGGCGGATGCGCTTCAACATCGGGGTGCTCAGCGTCCTGCTGTTGGGCGTGCTCGCCGGGGTGAGCCCGGGGCTCTACCGGACGCTGTTCTCCATCTTCTCCAACGCCTCCGACGACACCTCCGTCTCGGCCCGCTACGAGCGCTACCCCATGGTCTTCTCGTATGTCGCGCAACATCCGTGGCTCGGGCGCGGCACCGGCACCTGGATTCCGCCGCAGTACCAGATCCTCGACAACCAGTGGCTGGTCACGCTGCTCACCAACGGCGCTCTCGGGGTGGTCGCCCTGGCGGCCCTGCACATCACCGGCATCGTGCTGGCGTACCGCGCGCTCAAGCGCTCGGCCAACGACGACGAGAAGCACCTCTGCGCGGTGGTCCTGTCCACTCAGGTCATGGCGCTGCTGGTGGCCGGCACGTTCGACTCGCTCAGCTTCACCACCTACGCCGTGGTCATGGCCCTCTCGCTGGGCCTCTGCGGCGCCGTCTGGCGGCTGACCCATCCGGAGCCGCGGATCAGGACCTCGACGACCCGCTGGTTCCTCGGCGGCGTCTACCGGCCGGAGGTGACGCGGTGACCCGCCCGTTCCGCTTCATCGCGCCGATGCCCCGCCTCACCGTGCCGCCACTGCAGTGGCGTGCCGAGCTGCGCCGTCTGGAGGATCTCGGCTTCCACACGGTCGCCGTCTCCGACCATTTCACCCAGGGCTGGATGATGGAGCCGATCGTCGCGATGACCGCGGCCGCCGAGGCCACGACCACGCTGCGTGTGCTCAGCCTCGTGCTCGGCAACGACTACCGGCATCCCGTCCTGCTCCACAAGGCCATGGCCACGCTCGACGTCCTGTCCGGCGGGCGGGTGGAGATCGGACTCGGGGCGGGCTGGCTGCCGGGCGACTACCAGGCCGCGGGTCTCCAGCTCGATTCCCCAGGGGTACGCATAGCGCGGCTGGCCGAGTCCGTTCAGGTGGTGAAGGGGCTGTTCGGGTCCGACCCGCTGACCTTCGCCGGGCGGCATTACCGCATCACCGAGCTGGACGGACTGCCGAAGCCGGTGCAACGGCCGCATCCGCCGATCCTCGTCGGCGGCGGGAGCCGGAAGGTGCTGGGGTTGGCCGGGCAGCTGGCCGACATCGTCGGGGTGAACCCGAGCCTGAAACCCGACGCCGCCGCCGGTTCGGCCGTGCTCGACCTGACCGAGGACCGGGTCGCCGAGAAGATCGCGTGGGCGAAGGCCGGCGCGACGGCGGCCGGGCGCGACCCGGCGGTGCTGGACTTCCAGATCAGCGTGCTGTCCCTCGACGTCACCGACGTTCCGGGCGCCCAGCGCTGGACCTCCAGCCTGGCGCAGGGCGTCGACCCGCAGGTGTTGGCGGCCAGCCCGGCGGTCCTGCACGGGCCGGCCGCGTACTGCGCCGAGCAGCTGCATAAATGGCGTGAGGTGCTGGGGCTGAACCAGTTCCACCTCGGTGGCGACCCCGTCGCGGCGGCCGCCGTCCTCGCCAAGCTCTAAGCCTTGGACAGCTTCGCGATCCGGGCGAGTCGCTTGCCACGGTTGCCCCAGTCGCGGCGCTGCCGACCGGCGTACCAGCGGTAGACCAGCGCGCGGGCCTGCCGGCGCTGCTCGGGCTCCAAGTAGTCGACGCCGTTGACCCAGCGCATCAGCTCGACGCCCTGCAACGTGGTCGCGGCATGCGCCGTCCACGCCGGTACGCCCAACCGCCGCCCCAGCACCTTGCGGCTCTCGTCCCGCCAGCCGCGCCGGCCGAGCGCCTCGGGGACGTGCCCCCAGGGTCCGGCCAATGCCATCTTCGCGGCGAAGATCTGATCCTCCCGGAGCATGTTGCGCCGGGGAATCGGGATGATCGTCTCGCGGCGCATCAGCCCGTACAGCGGGTCGATCAAGGCGTAGCTGGTGTTCAGCAGGCGCAGCATCTCGCTGAGCCGCTCGATCGGATCGTCCGAGGCCAGCGCGGTGCCGTGGTAGGGCGCGGTCTCGGTGACGCCGTTCTCCAGCTCGAACTGGACGCCCATCGTCACCAGGATCAGCCGCTCGTCCCGCTCGAACTCGGCCAGCGCCCGCGACAGGCAGTGCGGAGACAGCCAGTCGTCGTCGCCGACCCAGCGGAAGAAGGTCCCGCGGGCCTGCCGTCCGGCGAAGATGAAGTTGTTGAGCAGGCCCACGTTCTCCGGCTGCCGGAAGTATCGGATGCGGTCGTCGGCGGCGGCCAGCTCCCGGCACACGCCCTCGGTGTCGTCGGTCGAGGCGTTGTCGGAGATGATCAGTTCCAGCTCGGCGTGTTCCTGAGCCTGGATCGACTTCACCACCGAGGTGATGCGCTCCGCGCCGTTGCGTACCGGGAGGCAGACCGAGATGAGCACGTCAGTCGACGGCATGGGCTTCCTTTCGGCGTACTGATCCGAGCAGGCGACGCCGGTGTTCCGGGGCGACCCCCAGAACGGCGTACGCGGCGAGGCCGGCGACTCCGCCGACGAGGAGCACCGCGACGGCCGGGCCGCCGATGGCGTACCAGGCCAGCCAGGCCAGCCCGGCGGCGACGAGGCCGCCGAGCACCGGGCGGAGCAGCTTCGGCCCGACCGGCTTCAGGCGTACGCCGATCCGGTGCAGCGCGACGACCGTCACCGGCAGCGCGACGAGCAGTCCCACCGCGGCGTGCGCGATGGCCGCCCCGGTGATGCCGCCCTCGGTGGTCGCGACGATGAGCACCGGGATCAGCACGATCGCCCAGATCAGGTACAGCCGCAGGGCGGCTTTGGTGGCGCCCGCGCCGATCAGGATGTCCAACGCGAATCCGGTCAGTACGCGTACCACGGTGAGAAGCATGAGGTAGGGCAGCACCGGCGCGGCCGCGGACCATTTGGCCCCGTAGAGGACCGCGATGAGCGGGGTCGCGAGCGCGGCCATGAGCACGGCGATCGGCATCAGCACGGTGACGAGCGTGGGCAGCGAAGCCTGCACGCCGGCGGACAGGGTTTCGGAGTCCACTTCAGACAGTCGGGAGAACCCGGCGACCGAGACGTACCGGACCGCGGTGGACAGGATGCTCAGCGCCCACGTCGAGATGTTGAAGGCCAGCAGGTAGAAGCCCAGCTGAGTGGCGCCCGCGAGGTGTCCCACGATGATGTAGGCCGCGTTGATCAGGACGGCCTCGACGCCGAGGCTGGCCGCGAGCGGGATGCCGAAGGCCATGAGCCGCCGGGCGACCGCCCGATCGAAGCCGGCCCGCAGCGGGACCGCCGCCCAGAAGAAGACCAGGAGGCCGGTGACCGCCGTGCCCACGACGAGCCCGCCGGCGAAGCTGTACGCCCCCGCGCCGCCGAGCGCGAGCGGAACGGCGACCGCGGCGTTGACCGCCATGCCGATGAGGTTGGCCTGGATGAGCTTGTCCTGCCGGAAGGTACGCATCAGCGCCGCGCTGCGGACGGCCGTGGCGCCGTCGATCAGGATGACCACGGTGAGCAGCCGGATCACCCCGGTGGCCTGCGGCACCGCCGAGACCTCCGCGATGATCGGCGCGGCGACCCAGAATCCCAGGTAGATGAGGATGCTGAAGGCCATCGCGAGCACCGTGGCGGTGGCCGAGATCTCCTCCAGAGCGCCACGCCATTGCACGGTGGCGGCGATCAGGCCGACGTCGTTGACGACCATGACGAGCTGCATCGTGGCGAACGCGACGGCGAAGACGCCGAAGTCCGCCGGCGCGAGCAGACGGGCGAGCACGAGGCCGAGTGCGAAGGAGCCGGCCTTGTTCACCAGCGTCCCCGCGACGCTCCACTTCAGCCCACGCGTCGCCTGCCGCCCGATCGACTCGGTGGCACTGGCTTCCGGGGCGGTCTCTGCGATGGTCATAGCGAGGCAATTCTCTCGGGCCGTCCCCGGGGCCAGGCCCGACTGACGGAATTGCGACTAGTTCTCCGGCGGAACGGTCGACCCGTCATCCCACTTGTTGTTCGACCACTGGTTTCCCGTCCCGTTCTTGTTGAATCCGGTCACCGGTCCGTACGCCCCGCACTTGCGGTTGGAGCCACGCTGGAACACGTTGTTGACGACGATGACGTGGTTGGCGTGCGGGAAGGGTTTGCTCGACGCGTCGCCGCCGTAGAGGCAGTAGGACATGCCGGTGCCTGCGGCCAGGAAGTTGCTGTCGATCACGACGTCCGAGATGGTCGCGAAGTCGCCGAGCAGGTTGAGGTCGCCCGTGCAACCTTCGCCGACGGAGTTGGCCGGCGGGCTGCAGAAGATGTAGTTGTGGCGGATGCGGATGTTCTTCCCGCCGTTGGAGAGGAACCCGCCCAGGTGCCAGTTGGCGTCGTCCGGGATGCGCTGCCCGTGCAGGTAGGAGTCCTCGACGGTGCAGCTGATCGCGTGCTCGCCGCACTGGACGCTGGTCGCGCCGCCGCGTACCTCGGTGCGGATCACCTTCATGTTGCCGTAGCTGACCGCCGGCAGCTGGACCAGCCCGGCGTCGACCTCGGAGTCCACGAGCGTGTACGACCATCTGCTCGACCCGCTGATGTCGGTGTCGAGGACGACGCGGCCGTTGATCTTGCTGCGTTTGATCGTCACATTGGCCGCCCGCACCTCCAGCGTGCAGTTGACGGTCTTCGCGTCGATGACCGTCCCCGCCGTCTTGATCTGGCATGGCCCGCCGTACGTCGACAGCTTGGTGCCGGCCGGTACGCCGGTGTTCGACGCGTTCGGCCAAGGCCCGCCTGCGGCCGACGGGAGCTTCGTCGAGGAGCTGGGTTTCGGCGTCGCGGTCGGGGAGGCCGACTTCGTGGGCGACGCCGACGGCGACCCGGAGGCGGAGGCGCTGTCCGTGGCGTCGGCCGAGACTGATGCGGACGCTCCGGCGTCCACTCCGTCGGCGCCGTCGGTGCGTTGGACGGCGTACGCCACCCCGATGGCTCCGACGATCACGAGGACGGTGGCTCCGGCGAGCAGGGCGCGGCGGTACCGGTCGTACCAGGGCATCCGGCGACGTGGTGGCGGTTGAGGCGGGTGCACGGCGGCACGGTATCCCTTCGCTCACTCGATGGCGCCGGACTGGTTGTCCGAACGACTTAGGAAACTACAACGCCTGCCCCGAGGTACCCTTCCAGCCGAAATCTGACAGGGAACAACGATCATGGTTGATTGCTGGTACGGTCGGCGGCGTCATGGTGACCCCTAGACCGCACTTCCCGGTGATCCCCCAGCCGCGTCGAGGCACCCGCCGTGTCTGGTGGGCCGTCGCCGCCGCCGTGGTGGGCGTACTGCTGCTCGGTGCGGGCGCGTACGCGCTGGCCAGACCGCAGTCAGGCGGGTCCGACCCCACGGGTCTCCTCGGTGGTGCCACGCCGGGGTCCACCGATTCCTCGGTCCTCGCGTCGGGCTCGGCGTCGGCGAGCGCCGGCCCGTCGGTCAGCCCCTCGTCGGCCAAGTCGCCTACGCCGACCAAGCCGCCCGGCGTCTCCGGTCCACCGGTCAAGGCCGCCGCCGGCAAGAGCTGGAAGCTGACCTTCGCCGAGGAGTTCTCGGGCTCGGACTACGACCACAGCAAGCTCACCCCGTGCTTCGACTGGAACAGCGGCGACTGCACCTCGACCTTCAACCAGGGCCGGGAGCACTATCAGCCTTCTCAGGTGACGGTCTCGGGCGGCACCGCCAAGCTGACGGCCGCGCCGCTGTCCCCCGCGCGTACCGACTCCGCCTGCCAGAACGGCAGATGCACTTACAAGGCGGGGCTGTTGTCCACCGCGCGGCCCAAGGCGACGAGCGGCTCCAAATACCTGTACGCCTTCACCTACGGCTACGTCGAGGCGCGCATCAAGTTCCCGGCGACCCAGGGGTTCTTCACGGCGTTCTGGATGCTGCCGACGAACCCGGACTACGAGTACCAGACCGAGATCGACATCCTGGAACTGCTCGGCGACGACCCGTCGACCATGTTCATGACCTATCACTACGCCGGCCGCGACCAGTCGTACACGCCGAACACCGGCAAGCACAACAACGGCGCCTGCGCGGTGAAGGACTACTCGAAGAACTTCGTCCGGATGGGCCTCGACTGGCAGCCCGACCACATCGCCTGGTACATCGACGGCAAGAAGTGCGGGCAGTTCACGAACAAGGCGCAGATCGCCAAGGAACCGATGCAGCTGATCCTGCACATGATGGTCGACAACAACTGGCAGCGGCGGTGGAACGTCGGGCTGACCGACCCCACGCTGACCCGCCGGCTGGAAGTCGACTACATCCGGGTCTTCCAGCAGAAGTGAGTCACTTCGCCGGGGCCGGTTGCGGCAAGGCCAGCAGGTTGACCAGGTACGCCACCGTGGTCGCCTCGGCGGAATGCGTACCCGCGAGCAGGCCGTCGAGCCAGTCCCGGCGCAGGATCGGCTGGTCGTAGAGGGCGGCGCAGGCCGACGGATCGGTACGCCAGTGGCTCAGCACCAGGTCGGCGAAGGAAGCCGCGCCGAACTGGGCCCGGCGCCCGTGCGCCAGCCGTTGGCGTACCTTGCGGGCGACCTGCCGAGCCGTCACCGTGGCGATCGCGACGCGCGTCGACAGATCGCGTACGCCCAGCCGCGCCGGGGTGAGCCCGGTGTCGAGCGGAATCCGGGCCAGCTCCGGGTCGAGCCGGTTCATCAATCGGCCCAGCAACAACGACTCCCGCTTGTCGCCGGGCGCCACGGCCAGCGCCAGCTCGATGAACCGGTGGTCGAACATCGGGTTGACCGCGTCGCGCCGCACCGCGGCGACCGTGCCGTGCGCGCCGGACCACCGATGCATCCGGTGATACAGGTAGAACGCGTCGGTGGCGCGAAGCCAGTCGCCGGGCTCGAAGATCTCGGTCAGCGTGCCGAGCGTCTCGGCCAGCGCCTCGGCCCGGAAGTCCGGGTCCAGCGCGGCCTCCTCGACCGCCTCGTTGGCGAAGATCCGCCAGTGGGCGAGCCGGTCGACCAGCTTCGCCGACGTCTCCGCGCCGACGGGCTGGCCGGCGTAGTAGAAGCCGCGAGCCACCTCACCGCCGAGGCCGGACAGCCGATGTCCCTGCGCCAGCCGGGCCTCGACACCGAGCAACGGGCCGAGGGCCATCGGGCTGGCCTGGCATTCCAGCGCCCGGGCCGCGCGCAGCGCCAGCCAGTGCGCCTCCTCGGGCGTCGGGTCGGCGACGTCGTCCAGGTGCAGCACCTGATGCCGCAGCCCGTAGCGCTCCGACAACTTGGCCGCGATCACCACGTCGGGGCTGGTGTCCTCGCCGAGGGTGAGCGCCCGCAGGCCACGTCGCTGCTTCTCCGGGACCGCGCCGAGCAGGATGCGCGAGTCGTGTCCTCCGGTCAGCTGCAGCACCGCTTCGGGATGGGCCTCCAAATAGACCGACAACGAAGTGCTCAGGATCGCGGCCATCTCATCCACCGCGGCGTCCAGGCTGGGCACCGGGCGCGTCTGGTCGAACGGGTCGGCGTACCAGTCGATGCGGATCGCGCCGTCTTGGAGGGTCGCGATGGACGCCGGCGGCATCGCGCGTACGCCCGCGAACGGGGTCCGATCGCCGATCTGCCAGCCGATCATCGCCTGCGCGCCGAGCCCGGCCCGGTCCAGGCCCGCTCCCGACAGCACGGCCAGCGCCCGCGCGCTCGTCGAGACCGCGACCACGCCGTGGCCCTGCCACCAGTAGAGCTGCCGGTAACCCAGCCAGTCCGTGGCCACCCGGAGCACGCCGTCCTCGCTCCGGTGCGCGGCCGCGAACGGCGGCAACAACTGCACCAGAGAACTCGGGCGGAGCATCATCGCCGCGAGATCCGATGTGGACAAGTCGGCTTCACGCGTACGCAGTAGGCGGCTGAGCTGCACGGTGAACCCGGATTCCCCGAACCGGTCGAACTCCTCGGTGCCGGCGAACGCCGTCCAGCCGGTGGCGCTCACCTCGGTCCGGTCGATCGCGACGTCCACTCCGTCGAAGCCCACGTCGAAGGTGTCCGTGAGGCAGGCCAGCGCCGCCGCGGACGGCTGCCGGAATCGGTCGTTCGCGTGCGGCGCGAGCGCCACGGCGAGGAAGGCTCTCATGCGGGCCGCCGTTCGGGGTCAGGTGAGCGCATCGGCCGTCTTCCGGGACAACCGGTTGGCCCACCGCAGCAGCGTGCTCGGGGCGATGGCGACCGCGATGTAGGAGGCGGCGCCGGCCGCTCCGGCGGCGACCAGGTCGAAGGCGGGGTGCAGGCCGGTCAGCGTGACGACGAAGTGCGCGGCGAACCCGGCGACCACCCCGGCCAGCAGCGGCCGACCGGCCGAGCGGATCACCGGCCAGAGGTGTACGCCCGCCTTGCGCAGGGCGATCCCGCACAACGGCAAGGCGACCAGGAGACTGACCACGCCGTGCGCGATCGCGGTGCCCCGCGTGCCGCCGATCTGCGTCGCGATGATCAGCGTCGGGACGAGGGCGACGGTCCAGCCCAGGTTG
This sequence comes from Hamadaea sp. NPDC051192, assembly GCF_040682475.1. NCBI lineage: Bacteria > Bacillati > Actinomycetota > Actinomycetes > Micromonosporales > Micromonosporaceae > Hamadaea > Hamadaea sp. NPDC051192. The sequence continues at coordinate 90,241 of NZ_JBFBAZ010000001.1, read as the reverse complement.
ACCCACAGGGCCGACCGGCTGATGCCCGCCCCGGCCAGCGAGTCCAGCGCGAACGAGGTCACCAGGCGTACGCCGGTGAGGACCGTGAGGAACTGCAGCACGATGACGGCGGGCAGCCACTTCGGCCCGTACAGCACGCGCACGAGCTGCGGAGCGAGCACCGCCATCAGCACGCAGATCGGGATGATTCCGAGGATGAGCAGCTTCAACGACTTCTGTACGCCGCGCGCGAACGAGTCGTCGCCGCGCCCGGCGAGCCGGGAGAACGCCGCGATGGAGACGTAGCGGATCGCCGAGCCGACGATGCCCTGCGCCCAGCCGGAGATGTTGAAGGCCAGCAGGTAGTAGCCGAGCGCGACGCCGCCGAGGTACCGGCCGACGATGATGTAGTCGGCGTTGGTGACGACGGCTTCCACGCCCATGCTGGCGGTCAGCGGCAACCCGAACTTCATCAGGGCGCCGACGATCTTCCGGTCGAACCCGATGCTGTAGGTCACCTTCGCGTACGCCATGACCATGAGGCCCGTGACGGCCGCCCCGACGACCTGCCCGACGGCGAAGGCGTACGCCCCCGCTCCGGCCAGGGCCAGCGCGATCGACAGCACCGCGGAGGCGACGAACCCGGCGAAGTTGGCCTTGGTCAGCTTGTCCTGCTGGAATCGGCGCATCAGCGCGGCGGCCCGGACTGCGGTCAGGCCGTCGATCAGCACGGCCAGGCTGAGCAGCCGGATGAGGTTGGCGGCGTCGACGTCGCCCCCGGCCAGCGAGCCGAGGGCGGGCGCGCCGATCCAGACCGCGCCGTAGATCGCGACGCTGAACAACAACGCCAGGCTGGTCGCCGTGGGCGCGACCTGAAGCAGTTGAGCGCGCTCGTCCCGGGTGGGATCACCCTTGAGGCCCCGCCACTGCACGACGCCGGCGATGATGCCCATGTCGCTGATGTGCGTGGCGAAGAACGCCACCGCCGACGCTACCGCGAACCCCCCGAAGTCGGCCGGGGTCAGCAGCCGGGCCAGGATCAGCCCCACCCCGAACGACGCGATCTTGGTGCCGACGGTGCCGAGAAGACTCCAGCTCAGCCCTCTGCCGGCCAGGCGACGCAGGCCGCCTGGCTGCTCTTCCTCGGTCACCGTGGTCGTCATGCTTGCGCAGGCTCCACTCGCTCAAGCCAGATCTCCCGCCAGTAGGCGGTGATGGCGCGGGGACAGTTGGCGCTGAAGGCGCCCTCGCAGACCACGCCCTCCAGGACGATGCAAGGGCTCTTCATCCGCAGCATCTTGCCGGTGTTCTCGTCGACGATCGTGTCGATCCGGCGCAGCACCCGGGCGGTCTGGCCGCAGAACCGGGCCATCTCCGCGTCGAAGCCGAGGCCACGGTTGAGGAGATCGGCGTTCAGCGTCTTCAAGATCTCCTCCTTCGACTTGACCCGGACGAGTTCACCGGGCTGCAGGTCGGTCCGGCCGGTCGGGGTCGGCCCGGCGGAGCCGCGAAGGAAGCCCCACGTCAGCCCGCCCCGGATGCGCAGCCATTTCGGCAGGGCGCGGGCGCTGTATTGCTGGTAACGGTTGAAGAAACCGACCAGGAACGCCCGGCTGACTGCCAAAATTCCGACATTTCCGGTACGCACGTCGTCCACGTACTGCCCGAGATCCAGCAGCGGCAGCACCTCAGGCGCGGCCCGGAGGATCTCCGTCGCTTGGCAACGATAGATGTCGCTGCCGTCGGGGGCGATCGCCTGAGCGCGCTCAGTCAGTTGCACGAAGACCTTGTGATCGCTCTCGATCGGCTCGACCGGCAGTGCCGAGTCGGCTGACCCGTCCTCGACCGGTTTGATCCAATCGGTCTTCCAATAGATGAGGCAGGACGCCTGACAGCCACCGTGCACGGACCCGTCGCACCGTACGCCGAGCAGGTGGACCGCGTTGTCCATGCGACGCATGCCGCTGCGGGTCATCGTGTCGCAGACCTTGTTCGCGACCTTGCCCACCCGGAGCCGTCGGCCGCAGTACTGGAGCATCTCCGGCATGAACGGCAGAGCGTCCACATCGCCCTTGTCGTCCAGGGTCGCCATGATCTCGTCGGCGCTGAGCACCTCGACCCACTGGCCGACCCGATACTGCGCGGACTTGCCGGAGATGGTTGAGCTTGCCTGCATGGCGGCGCTCCTTGGTTGGAAAAGTCGTGACGGCGCAGGACGACGACGGCCTACGCGGTGAGGATCTGGGCGTCGAGGCCCAGCTCGGTCAGCGATCGCGCGATCTCGTCGGTGTACGCCGGATTGGTGATGACGACCGCACCCGGCTGGATCTCCCGCAGGGTCTCCGGCGAGTCGACCCGATGCCCGGTGACCGGCAGGAAGCGGCCCCACTTGCGCGGGTTGACGTCGACGACCGCCGACAGCTCCACCTTCGGATCGACCTGGGTCAGGAACTGCACCCCTCGCGAACCTGCGCCCCAGAGCACCGGACGCTGTCCGGAGTCCCGGAGCGCCGCCAGGGTCGTGTGCCAGCGGTCCAACTCCCGGCGATGCCGCTCGGCGAAACCGCGTACGGCGAGGAGCTGCCGGTCGCGCGCCACGGTGGGATCGGGCCAGAACAGACGGCCTGTGTCATGCGGCCGGCCCACGTCCTCTCTGCCGGTTCGAGCGGGGCCGGCCGGGCGGGTCGAGAACTCGATGTAGCGGAACATGCCGCTGAACCACGTGCCGTCGGCGATCACGTGCCAGCCCGCGCGCTCGACGATCGCGGCGAGCGCGACCGAGTCGAAGTAGGACACGTGCGGGTAGATCACCTCCCAGCCCGCGGTGGCCAGGTCGTAGCCCGCGTCCGGGACCTCGATGTAGCCGCGTACCTCCCGGTCGCCGGCCCGCTCCCGCAGGGCGGTGAGGAAGGCGTACGGGTCGTCCTCGTGCTCGAACCAGTGACGGGAGGTGACGAAGTCGAAGTCCGGCAACTGCGCGGGCTCGGCCAGCGGCGCCCGGCCGGAGACGAAGAACGCCCCCGACGGGTCCGGTCCGGGCGTCCCGGCGTACATCGGGTCGAAGCCGAACCCGGTCGCGCCGGTGTGCTCGCACAGTTCGCGGAGGAACTCCCCCTGCCCGCAGCCGATGTCGAGGACGCGCCGGCCGGCCAGCTCGTGCCGCTCGGCGAGCCCTTCGACCAGGTCGGTCGAGAAGCCGCGGAACGCGGCCGAGTGGTGCAGGTTCGTGTCCATGGTCGTGTCGTAGACCATGATCTGCGGGTCGAAGCCGAGATTGCGCACGTACGCACAGTTCTCGCAGTAGCCCAGCAGCATCCGGCCGAGCGGGGAGGCGACCGCCTCGTCCCGGGTCGCGTAGTGCACGCCGCACAGGACGGGAATCCCGCCCAGGTCGGCGAACTCGACCAGGGTGCCCGCGCCGCACGCGACGCAGTCGGTCATCAGGCGCTCCACCGCAGTTCGCCGTCGATCCGGCCGTCGCCGGTCAACTGCTGGATGCGGCGGATGCGCTGGAACCGGCCCCGGAACGCCTCCTCGGTCAGACCGTGCCGCTGGTACGCCTCCAGCAGCTGCTCTGCGCCGGTGCGTACCGTCCACTGGGGCTTGAAGCCGGGCACCTCGGCGGCGACGAGATCGCCGCTGACCCGGTAGTCGCGCAGATCCGTCGCGGCGTTGTCGGCGAAGGTGACCCGGCTGCCCGGCACCACCTCGGCGACCAGTTCGGCGACGTCGCGGATCAGATAGTTCTCGCTGGTCTGCGCGATGTTGTACGCCTTGCCGTGCACCACCTCACGCGGCGCCTCCAGCAAGGCGATGAACGCTGCGGCGATGTCCTCGACGTGGATGAGCGGACGCCAGGCGCGGCCGTCGGAGAGCAGCCGGACCTCGCCGGTCAGCAAGGCCGAGGCGGTCAGGTCGTTGACCACGATGTCGCCGCGCAGCCGGGGCGAGAACCCGTACGCCGTCGCGTTGCGCAGGAAGGTCGGCGAGAAGTCGTCGTCCGCGAGCGCCGTGATGTCCTGTTCGGAGAGGATCTTCGACTCGCCGTACGGCGTGACCGGGGCGAAGCCCGCGTTCTCGTCGAGGAACGGGCGGTCGGTCGGATCGTCGCCACCGAGACCGGCGCCGTACAGGGAGCACGACGACGAGAACAGGAAGCGGGTGACTCCGGCGGTCCGCGCCGCGTCGGCCAGCCGCACCGAGGCCCGGTGATTGACCTCGTAGGTGAGCTGCGGGTTGAGATTGCCGATGGGGTCGTTGCACAAGGCCGCCAGGTGCATCACCGCGTCGAAGCCGGCCAGCGGCTCCGGAGTGACGTCACGCAGGTCGAGCCGCAGCGCCGGAATGTCCGCTGGGGCCGGGCCGAGGACGCAGTCCGCGAAGTAACCGGTGTCGAGGCCGACGACGTCGTGCCCCGCCTCGCGCAGCCGCACCGCCAGAACGGTGCCGATATAGCCCTCGTGCCCAGTGAGAAGTACGCGCATGAGTCCCTGAAGTCCCCTCGGAGTCTCGACCGACCGACATTGTTGATAACCGCTCCGACCAGGGTCCAGGCGCTTGTCAGCTTGCCGACTCCCTATCTGGGCAGTCGGTCGGCGGTGGTCGGTAGACCGGCCATCGGCGGCTGACCGGACCGGTCGGTGGTACGCCGCGAACGTGGACTCAGCCACCGCATTCCGGGTAGTTCGACGCTCCGGTGGAGCAGCCAACTGGCCACCACGGCGAGCGCCAGGCAGACCAGCACGATGAGCGCCTCCTGCCAGAGCGGACGCTCGAATCCGGTGGCCTTCAGGACGATCCGCAGCACGATCAGGTGCACGAGGTAGAACGCGAAGGAGATCTCGCCCAGCCAGACCGCCCACCGGGAGCCCCAGACGCCGGTCCGGCCTTCGGCGTCCGCCGCGCCCGCGGTCGCGATCACCGCCGCGAAGAAGATCGCCGGCCACGCCACGTGCTGGAGTTCCATCGGCAGCAGGTTCGACGCGAGATACCCGAGTCCGGCGACTGCCATCACCGGGCCGACCGCCGTCGTGGGCCACAGCTTTTCGCGTACGACGCGGGCGAGGAGCATGCCCGTGACGAACTCGGGCGTACGCGCGACGGGGAAGAGCCAGATCACCCAGTACCTGTCGGATTCAGGCAGCAGCAAGGTGACGAGCGGAACCAACCAGACCAGGCCCAGCGCTCCGGCGGCCGCCCAGCGCAGCCACCGCGCCGGTATCGCCCGGATTCCCCGGTAGAACACCGGGAACAGCAGGTAGAAGAACGCCTCACAGGCGAGCGACCAGCTGACGGTGTTCAGCCCGAAGTAGACGTCGGGGTTCTGGAACCAGGGCTGGATCAGGAGGACGTTGGCGGCCAGTTGCAGCACGGTCACTGCTTTGCCACTGATCATCAGCAGCGCCACGGCGACGGCCAGCATGACCACGTGGCTCGGATAGATCCGGGCGAAGCGCCGCTGCCAGAAGCGGGGCGCGGTATCGGATTCCCGCGCCGACCAGCTCAGCACGAATCCACTGAGGATGAAGAAGAAGGTGACGCCCGCCGAACCGGGCCCGAAGATCCAGCCGAGCAGGCGGCCGGCCGAACCGGTGTCCACCAGATGGACCACATAGGCGTGAAAGCCGAAGACCAACGCCGCGGCGACGAAGCGGAGGCCGGTCAGCGACGGAAGTCGCGTCTGGCCGGGCTGGACCCGCACCCTTCCGGGTCCGGCGGCGATGTCGGCAACGGCCACGAAAGCACCGTACGGACCCCTTCTGAGCAGGGTCTAGGCGCGTGTCAGCTTGCCGACTCACGCCCCCAATGCGCCGCACCGTTGGATACAAAGTCGGGGAATTCCCAGGCACCACCACCCTTGGGGGGACGTTGAACGCGCTGAACGCGGTGGAATGTCGGCTTTGTGGGGCCGACGTCACTGAGACCTTTGTCGACCTGGGGATGTCCCCTCTGTGCGAGAGCTATGTCCCGGCGGACCGGCTCGACTCGGCGGAGACGTTCTATCCCCTGCACGTCCGGATCTGCGGGCAGTGCCTTCTGGTACAGCTTCCCGCCCATGTGGCCGGAGAGAACATCTTCTCGGACTACCTTTACTTCTCTTCGTATTCCACCTCTTGGGTGGCGCACGCGAAGCGGTACGCCGACGAGATGATCGACCGGCTGAAGCTGGGCGCGGACAGCCTCGTCACCGAGGTCGCCAGCAACGACGGCTACCTGCTCCAGCACTTCGTCGCGGCGGGGGTCCCGGTGCTCGGCGTCGAGCCCGCGGCCAACATCGCCGAGGTCGCCCGCGCCAAGGGCGTACGCACCGAGGTGCAGTTCCTCGGGGCCGAGACGGGCGCCGAGATCGCCGATCGCATCGGCCGGGCCGATCTGGTCGCCGGAAACAACGTGTACGCCCACGTCCCCGACATCGTCGGCTTCTCGGCCGGGCTGGCCGCGCTCGTGAAGCCGGACGGCCTGGTGACCCTGGAATTCCCGCATCTGCTGCGACTGATCGAACAGCGGCAGTACGACACGATCTACCACGAGCACTACCAGTACCTGTCGCTGCTGACCGCCGGCCGCGCCCTGGCCACCGCCGGGCTGACCGTGGTCGACGTCGAGGAGCTGAGTACGCACGGCGGTTCGTTGCGCGTACACGCGAAGCATGCCGACGCGGCCGGTGAGCCGACCGCGCGGGTCAAGGCGCTGCTGGATGTCGAGGAGGCCGCGGGGCTGCACACCCTCGAGGGCCACCGGGGGTTCGAGAAGAGCGTCTTCACGATCAAGCGCGACCTGCTCGGCTTCCTGCTCGCGGCGCGGGCCGAGGGCAAGCGAGTGGTCGGCTACGGCGCCCCCGGCAAGGGGAACACGCTGCTCAACCACTGTGGCATCCGGTCCGACCTGATCGAGTACACCGTGGACCGGTCGCCGCACAAGCAGGGCTGGTTCCTGCCCGGTACGCACATCCCCATCTACGAGCCGGAGCGCATCGAGCGCGACCGGCCGGACTTCGTCGTGGTCCTGCCCTGGAACCTGCGGGCCGAGATCACCGCCCAGCTTTCCTACGTCCGTGACTGGGGCGGCCGCCTGGTCTTCCCCATCCCCGACCTCGAGGTGGTGTAGGGCCGTGAAGGTCGTCCTCTTCTGCGGCGGGCTCGGCATGCGCATGCGCGAAGGCGGCAGCGCGGTGCCGAAGCCGATGGCGCTGCTCGGCGAGCGCCCGCTGCTCTGGCACGTGATGCGGTACTACGCCCACTTCGGGCACACCGACTTCGTGCTGTGCCTGGGATACGGCGCGAACATGGTCAAGGACTACTTCCTGCACTACGACGAGACGCTGTCCAACGACTTCACGCTGTCCGGCGGGGCCGGCGACGTGCGGCTGTTCTCGTCGGACATCACCGACTGGAAGATCACCTTCATCAACACCGGTCATCAGTCGACGATCGGCGAGCGGCTCATGCGCGTACGCCCACACGTCGAGAACGAGCCGATGTTCCTGTGTAACTACGCCGATACCCTGACCGACGCGCCGCTGCCGGACCTGATCGACAAGTTCGCCGCCTCCGACCGGACGGTCAGCATGCTCGCGGTGCCACCGTTCTCCACACACCACTACCTGGACATCGACGACGACGGCCAGGTCACCGGCATCCGGGGCTTCAACGAGCTGACTCAGTGGGAGAACGGCGGCTACTTCGTCATGCGGCCGGAGATCTTCGACGAGCTGCGGGAAGGCGAGGACATCGTCCCGCACGCGCTGGACCGCCTGCACCCGAAGGGCCGCCTGATGGCCCAGCGATACAAGGGATTCTGGCGCGCGGTGGACACCTTCAAGGACCGGGCCGAGATGGAGGAACTGGTCAACCGCGGGCTGGCGCCCTGGATGCTGTGGACCAACCCGGCGCTGGTGGGCTGATGCTCTCCCTCGCGACCAGCCAGGTACGCACCGTCGTCGCGATCGGCGCGCACCCGGACGACATCGAGATCGCCGCCGGTGGCCTGCTGCTGACCTTGGCGGCGGCCGTCCCCGGCGTACGCGTCCACTATGTGCTCTGCACCGGCTCGGCCAACCGGCAGGCGGAGGCGCGGGCCGCCGCGACCGCCTGCCTGCCGGGCGCCGAACTCAGCTTCGACCTGCACGACCTGCCGGACGGCCGGCTCCCAGGGCATTGGGCGCAGACCAAGCAGATCCTGCAATCGGCGGCGGCGACCGTGACCGCCGACCTGGTCCTCGTCCCGTCGCCGGGCGACGCCCATCAGGATCACCGGCTGATCGGGGAACTCGCCCTGTCGGCGTTCCGCGACCAGCTGGTGCTGCACTATGAGATCCCCAAGTGGGACGGCGACCTCGGCCGGCCCAACCTCTACGTCCCGCTGGCCGACGAGGTGGCGCGCCGGAAGGTCGAGGTGCTGAACGACGCGTTCCCCTCGCAGAAGGCCCACGACTGGTGGGACGACGAGGTGTTCTTCGGGCTCATGCGGCTGCGTGGGATGGAGAGCCGGGCTCGGTACGCCGAGGCGTACTCGTGCTCGAAGGCGACCCTGACGTTCTAGCTGCACTGTCTGGGCGCTGGATCAGGGTTCTGGGTCGAATCATGGCGCAAGATTCGACCGGGAACCTGATCCAGCGCAAAACGCGCCAGCGCTAATCCCGTCAGCGGGAGTGAGTCAGGAGCGGGGCACGTCGGAGAACGCGGCGACCGTCCGATCGGCGTACGCCGAAGCGTCCCCGGACGTCATCGGCCCGTCGAACTCTTCGGGCAGCGGCACAGCCGTCTCCGGCGACACGAGCTGGACGATCTCGTCGAGGATCCGTTCGGCGTACCCGACCCAGAGGTGCTTGGCCCCGTCGACGCCGGTCACGGAAGCTTGGGGCACCGCGGCAAAGCGGTCCCGCGCCTCGGCCGGGCGCAGGTAGTCGTCGAACTCCGGCACCAGGACGGTCATCGGCCGGCCGAACTCCGCCCAGCGCGCCAGGTCTTCGTCGGTGGAGAAGCGCAGCGGCGGCGAGAGCAGGATCGCCCCGGTGATCCCCGGCTCGGCCCCGTATTTGAGTACGAGGTCGGTGCCGAAGGACCACCCGACCACCCAGATGTTCGACAGGTCGGCGAATTCGGCGTACTCGATGGCGGCCGCGACGTCGAACCGCTCCCCCACGCCGCCGTCGAACGCGCCCTCGCTCTTGCCCTGGACGCTCTCCGTGCCCCGGGTGTTGAACCGGAGCACCGCCATCCCGGCCAGTTCCGGCAGCCGCCAGGCCGCCTTGCGGTAGATGTGGCTGTCCATCATCCCGCCATGGGTGGGCAGCGGATGGAAGCAGACGATCGTGCCGACCGGATCACGCTCCAGCGGCAGTGACAGTTCCCCGATCAGCCGCAGGCCGTCGGCGGTGTGCAGCTCGATCGCCTCGCGGCGGGCCGGGAGGATGGAGTTGGCGCGAATCAGGCTCATCACATGTGCTTCCGGGTCGGCTGGCGACGGTGGCGAGCACGCCAGCACGCGGTGTGCCAGTGCCGCCGATCAGACGAGTCTCCCCGCCCGTCGGCGGGCCAGGCTACGACGTGCGCCACACCTGGCTGAATTTCGTGGTCACAGCCGGGGCACCGGTAGGCCTTCGTCGCGGCGCCCGCCGTGACGTGGCGCACGTTCCAGTCGCCGTCGGTGCCGTTCGCGCCGTACTCCAGTTCGACGCCGCCGCGCGCGGCCGACTCGTTGACGTCTCGATGGCCCGCTTTGGCGCTCTTGCGAGGCAGGTTGCGGCGCGGGCTCATGCGTCAAGGGTAGATCAGAAGAACGCGCGTCCGGTCAGCCGGACCTGGGCGCCCGCCGGAAACGTGAGCTGCGGCTCAGGGTAGCCCCGCGGGTTCCAGACGGCGTACACGACGGGCTCGGAGATCGGGCTCGGCGAGCCGACTTCCACGAGGCGCTGGAGGTACACCTGGTCGCCGCGGAAGCCCGCGACCAGCCAGCCCGGTTCGCTCGGCGGGACGACCTCGGCCAGCACCGAGCCGTCCTCGGCCGACGCCGCGAAGGTCTGCTCCAGCATCGAGATCAGCACCTGCCGACCGTCGGCGCTCACGTCCTGGAACCACATCGGCTGGCCGCGTTCCTTGAGCCGGTCGCGCAGGTCGACGTGGAACTCTCGGCGTACCTGGCCGTCGAGGGTCTCGACCCGGAAATCGGCCACTCCCGCCACGCGCGGCACGAACCGGTCCTCCATGTTCCCGGCGGCGGCACACACAACACCAGGCCCTCGGCCAGCATCGGGCCTACCTCCAGACCCGCGCAGGCTGTCAGAGTGGTACGCCCACCGGTGCGGATCTCCACCGCGACGTAGTGCTCCTTGAACCCGCCGTCGGCCACGCGCACGATGAGCCGGCTGCCGTCGGCCGACCAGGCTTGCGGCAGCTCACCGGTGGCCAGCCGGAGCACGGCGGTGCCCCGGAGATCTCGGATCTCGGTCAGCCGCGGATAGACCGGGCGCGCGAGGTAGCGCCCGTCCGGCGACAGGCTCACCCCGAACATGGGGTCGACCTCGTACGCGTCCGGCGGCAGCGGCTCGACGGCGGACGCGCCCGGACTGGGGACCGGGCTCGGTGGCGCGGTGTCGCCCAAGACGGGCAGTGCGTACTGCGTACCAGTCGAGGTGAGCAGATAGACCGGGCCTTTCGTGCGCCCGGGGCGATAGACGGCGATCCCGTCGCCGGCCGCCCGATCGGACGGCAACGGGATCGCCGAGGCTGGGGGCCGGATGTCGCCGAGCCGAGGCGGGGCCGTGACGGCCATCGTGGTCTGCTCCCGCGGCGCACCCCCGTACGCCGCGGAAGCGAGTACGCCGAGCAGTCCGGCGCAGACCAGAACCGCTCTCGGAACGGCGGGCTTCCCCATGCCTACGCTGACGCGTGGGAGAGCCCTTCGGTTGCCTACCGAATCGGCGAAGACGACCAGATCTCAGCGGTTCGTGTGGTCCCGGAATCCCCGGCCGGCCTTGCGCCCGAGGTAGCCCGCGGTGACCAGGTGCTCCAGCAGCGGCGCCGGGGAGAAGCCGGGCTCCCGCAGCTCCAGGTACAGCTCCCGCTGGATGGCCAGGGCGACGTCCAGCCCGACCACGTCGAGCAGCTCGAACGGGCCCATCGGGTAGCCGCAGCCCAGCTTCATCGCGTAGTCGATGTCGTCGGCGGTGGCGTACGACGCCTCGAGCATCTTGACCGCGTCGTTCAAGTACGGGAACAGCAGCGCGTTGACGATGAAGCCGGACCGGTCCTCGCAGCGTACGGCGTGCTTGCCGAGCTTGTCGCAGACCGCGAGGGCGGTGGCCTCGGTCGCCGACGAGGTCCGGATGGTGCGGACCACCTCGACGAGCTTCATCGCCGGCGCCGGGTTGAAGAAGTGCAGGCCCACCACGTCGGCCGGCCGCTGGGTGGCCATCGCGCACTCGACGACCGGCAGGCTGGAGGTCGTCGTGGCCAGGACGACGCCCGGCTTGCAGATCTCGTCGAGGCTGGCGAACAGCGCCTTCTTGACGGTCAGCTCCTCGACGACCGCCTCGACCACCATGTCCACGTCGGACAGATGCTCCAGGTTCGTGGACCAGGTGACCCGGTTGAGGATGGTGTCGCGCTCCTCCTCGGTGAGCCGGCCGCGGACGACCGACTTGTTGAGGCTGACCTTGAGCGCCTCGCACAGCTTCGCCGACTTCTCGCCGCCCCGGGTCACGCTGGTGACCTCGAAACCGGCCTTCGCGAAGACCTCGATGATGCCGGTCGCCATGGTCCCGGAGCCGACGACGCCGACGGCGCCCACGGCCCGCGCGCCTTCGACGGTCGTGCCCTCGGCCGGCGTCAGCTCGTCCGGCACCACGACCGGGGAACCGGCCTTCTCGTAGGTGTAGAAGCCCCGCCCGGACTTGCGGCCCAGCAGGCCCGCGGTCACCATCTGCTTGAGCAGTGGCGCGGGCGCGTGCCGCCGATCCCGGCCGCCCCGCCGATACATCGTGTCGAGGATCTCGTACGCCGTGTCGAGGCCGATCAGGTCCATCAGCGCGAGCGGCCCCATCGGGAGCCCGCAGCCGAGCCGCATGGCCGCGTCGATGTCCTCCCGGGTGGCGTACCGGGCCTCCACCATGGCGACGGCGTGGTTGAGGTAGCCGAACAGCAGGGCGTTGGCGATGAACCCGGCCCGGTCGGCGATCGTCACGTCGACCTTGCCCAGCCGGGCGCACAACGCCTCGACGTCGGTGACGACCTCGTCCGCGGTGACCACGGTCTTGATCACCTCGACCAGCTTCATCACCGGTGCGGGGTTGAAGAAGTGCACGCCGATGACCCGGTTGGGCCGATGGGTGGCGACCGAGATCTCGGTGACGCTCAACGAGCTGGTGTTGGTCGCGAGGATGGCCTCGGCCTTGCAGACCCGGTCCAGCTCGGCGAAGATCTTCTGCTTCAGGTCGAGGTGCTCGGGGACGGCCTCGATGACGAAGTCGACGTCGGCGAGCGCGCCCAGCCCGACCTGGAAGTCGACCCGGGCCAGCAGGGCGTCGCGGTCCTCCGGGGCGAGTTTGCCCTTGGCCACCGCGCGATCGGTCGAGCCGGTCAGGTTGGCCCGGCCCCGGTCGAGGGCGGCGTCGGAGATCTCCACCGCGACGACGTCCAGCCCGTTGCGGGCGAAGACCTCGACGATGCCGGCGCCCATCGTGCCCAGCCCGACCACGCCGACCGTGTTGATCCCCACCGTGACCTCCTCAACGAGCGTTCAGTGCCCTGAGTCTGCCACGGCCCGCCGGACGCCTGGAAGCGGCGGCAGGTGTGAGAAACATCGATCCTCAGGAGATCGGGGTGAACGTGATGCCTCGTCCGGAGGAGAGCACCGCCTCGTTGTGGCAGTACTCCAGGGCGGCCGTTCCGCTGCTGTTCTCCACGCCGACGGTGGCCGTCTGGCCGCGTTCCGCCGGAGCGGTCGGGTCGAGGTCGGCGTACGCGACGGTCAGGGTCCCGTTCGAGTTCAGGATGACCTCGAAGGTGACTCGGGCCGCGGCGTTCGAGAACAGCCGCATGTTCCGCCACTCCACGACGTACTGGGTCGAGCTGCTCTTGACCAGGATCGACGACTCGGCGTCGGCCAGCAGGTCGTCCCAGAACGGATAGACGGCGTTGTTGGGCGTATTCGCGGCGGCGGCCGACGGGATGGTCCCGTGGTTCCAGGACGCGCCCTGCGGCTGCGCGCCGAAGCTCAGCACGCCGTTGGTGTCGATCCACGCCGTCGTGTACGACGATCCGTAGAACGGCATCGTGAACGGCAAGGTCACCGACTGGTACGCGTCGTCGCCGGTCAGCGCGAGCGCGGTCGTCCCAGGCACGAAGGTGAACGGCCCCTCGGCGCAGGAGTAGCCGGCCCCGGCCGACGCCGCCAGGGTGATGTCGGTGGTGGTGGTCTTCCCGGTGAAGATCGCCGCCGTCGCGCTGCCGGTCAGCCCGGTGCAGCGGACGTCGGCGGCGACCGCGCGCAGCGGGTAGGAGCCGGGCGCGGCCACGATGGTGTACTGGCCGTTCGCGTCGGTCGTCGCGCTGTACGCCGTGTTGGTCAGCGTCACCAGGGCGCCGGCGACCGGGTTGCCGTTGTGGCGGACGATGCCGGTGATGGTGCCCGTCGACGTCTCCGGCGGCGCGCCGGGCGGCGTGAAGGTGAGCGTACGCCCGTTGACCAGCTTCGGATTGTTCAGCGAGTACTGCAGCGCCACTGTCCCGGCCGCGTTCTCGATGCCGATCGTCGCGGTGGAGCCCTTCTCGACCGCCGCCGACCCGATGTCGGTGTACGCGAAGGTGATCGTCCCGCTCTCCTGCAGCACCACCTTGAAGCTCACCCGGGTGGCGGCGTCGGAGTAGAACCGGACGTCGCGCCATTCCACCGTGTACTGCCGGTGCGGCGCGCTTCCGCTGGTCGAGGTGTAGATGCCGGACGAGGAGTCGGCGATGAGGTCGTCCCAGAGCGGATAGACCGCGGCGTTGGGGGTGTTCCAAGCCGCCGCAGACGGGATGGCTCCGTGGTTCCAGGACGCGCCTTGCGGCTGCGTCCCGAAGCTCAGCACGCCGTTGGTGTCGATCCACGCCGTCGTGTAGGTCGACCCGTAGAACGGCATCGCGAACGGCAACGTCACCGACTGGTACGCGTCGTCACCGGACAGCGCGAGCCGCGTGGACGCACCGCTCCAGGCGGCCGTGCCCTCGGTGCAGAAGTAGCCGAAACTGTCGGAGCAGGCGACCGGCACGCCCGTGTAGGTCGCCGTGTACGTGGTCGGCGTACTGGGTGCGGTGATCACATGCGTCTGACTCTTGCCGTCGGACCAGGTGCCGAAGGAGTAGGTGTAGCCGGCGTTGGACTGCGGCGTCGGCGCGCTGACCGTCACCGTCGACCCCTTGATCACCGTACGCGTGAACGGCGTGATCTGCGTAGCCGCTCCGACGCTGAGGTTCAGTCCGGGCGGGGAGCTGGTGAACGTCAGGTCGACCGTCTGCGGGTCGAGCCGGCGTACCACGGTGTTCTTGAGGCCCTGACTGTCCGTGGCGGTGAGTTCGAGTTCCAGATAGGACGGATATTCGTGGTCGGGGGCGATGAACGAGCCGCCCGCTCCCGTCCCCGTCTGCAACGGATGGGTGTGGCAGCTGTCGATCGTCGCGCAGTGCTCCATGCGCAGCGCCCAGGTCAGCGAACTGCCGGTGAGCGTGCCGTCCTGCGGATCGGTGCCGTGTCCGGAGAAGGTGATCTGCTGTCCGGCGACCCAGGTCGTTCCGGCGGCGGGAGTGTCGATGACGGCCGTCGGGGCGTCGTTGCCGACTTGGATGGCGACCGTCGTGGAATCGGCCGCTCCAAGGGTGTCGGTCACCGTCAGCTTCGCCGTGTAGGTGCCGTTGGCGGTGTAGGTGAACGACGGCGCGGCGGCGGTCGAGTCGGTGCTGCCGTCGTTGGTGAAGTCCCACGCGTAGGTCAGCCGGCCTTGGTCGGCCGGATCGTTGTCGGTCGAGTTCGCCCCGTTGAAGGCCACCGTCAGCGGCGACTTGCCGCTGGTCGGCGTGGCCTCGACGACGGCGGCCGGCGGCTGGTTGCCCGCGTAGTAGCGGATGCGGCGGACCGTGCCGGTGAGGTCGGCGTAGTAGAGGTCGCCGCCCGGGCCGACAGCCAGGTCGACCACGCTCGACGCGCCCTTGGCGAACAACTCGATGTTGCCGGTCGCCGGCAGTCCGCCGGTCGTGGTCGGCTTCATGGCCCAGATGCAGCCGCGCGAGTTGTCGGCGAAGAACAACGCCCCGCCGTACGCGGCCGGGTAACTGCCACCGCTGGCCGGGTAGAAGGCCAGACCGGAGATCGCGTCCCCACCGGCCTTGCAGCCCTCGCCCGGAACGACGTCGGCGGCATGGTTGTACGTGTAGTACGGCCCGATCTGGTTGGTCATCGCGTTGCAGACGGGCAGATTCGCGCTCACGTAAGTAGAGGTCGTCGCGCCCTCGTAACAGGGCCAGCCGAAGTTGTTCGAGGCGGCCGTGGGATTGACGATCCGATCGATCTCCTCCCAGGTCAGCCAGCCCACGTCGCCGACCCAGATTTCGTTCGTGCCCGGCCGGAAGGTGAACCGGTACGGGTTGCGCAGCCCGCTCGCGATGATGCGCCGCAGGTTGAGGTCGGCCGAGCCGATGTTCGGGTTGCCCGCGGCGGCAGCGCCGGTGGCCGGGTCGAGCCGGAGGATCGTGCCGTCCAGCCCGGTCGGGTCGCCGGGCGTCTGGACGTCCTGTACGCGCATGGCCCCGCCCTCCAGGGCCGGGTCGCCACACGGGTTCGGGTTGGCCGTGGGCAGCTGGCCGTAGTCGGCGGCGCTGAAGCTCGCGCCGTCACCGGCCGAGACGTACAGCTTGCCGTCCGGACCGAAGCGCAGGTCGCCGATGGAGTGGCTGGGGAACTGCTGGCACCAGTCGTTGATGAGGACCTGCTCCGAGCCGGTCATCACGTCGCCGCTGGCCTGGAGCCGGGAGAGCCGGGCGGAGACCACGCAGTAGCCGCCGTTCGCGCCGTTGGTCGCGCCGGTGCACAGGTCGTCCCAGGTCGTGCTGCTGCCGACTGCCTTGCCGTAGGTGTAGAGCACGTAGACGTAGGGGTTGGCGGGAAAGTCCGGCGGCAGGGCCAGGCCGAGACTTCCCCGGTCCCACTGGCTGTGCACCACGCTGGAAAGGTCGGCGAAGACGGTCGGGGTCGTGTCGGAGAGGTCGTCGAAGACCTTGATGACGCCCGCCTTCTCCATCACGAAGATGCGGCCGTCCGGGGCGAACTCGATGTTCGTGGGCTGGTTCAGCCCGCTGAACACGATCTGCTCCTGGAAGCCGGCGGGCAACGTCGCCGCCTCCGCGGCGGACGACCCACGCAACGGCGCGAACGCCGCCGCCACCAGCGCGGTTGCCACGACGGCACGAACGAGCCGCCGGACACGCGAAACCCGACCCATCGTCAAGACACACCCCTCCCCTGTGGAGGGACACGCTATGGATCCACCTGTCCGATGCGGCCGCACAGTCCGCTAGCTGACAGCGGATCTGTCCAGTCGGTCACCCTGGAACTCCCCGATACCTCACCGATCAGAGCGAATCGCCTCGGCCACGACATCCGCCGGCGTCGGGCTGAGCGTGATCGTGTAGTGGTTCGAGCCCCCGACCGTCGAGGCGGTGATGCCCGGTAGCCACCTTTCGGCGTATCCCTCGGGATAGAGCGGGACCGGCCCGCCGAGCATGCCGCGTTCCGCGCGGAGGAAGACCGCGGGGACCGGCAACGCGGCCGATCGCGCGGAGCTGGTGGCGTAGATGTCCTGGGCGTCGCGGACCGCGGCCGCGAGCCGGCACTTGGCGACCAGCCCGTCGGCGGTCTCGACCGCGTCGTAGTCCGCATAGGCGGTCATGACCGGATTCCAGTCGGTCAGCGCGGGATGCGCGCGCCAGAGGTCCACGACGGCCGCGTGGTCCGGGAAGGTCTGGGTGAGGCGGGCGAAGGACGCGCCCACGGTCTGCTCGATCGCCGCCTGCAGATCCGCTTCACCCGCATCAGCTGGTACGCCGGGCGGAAGCGGCAACGGCGCGCCCCCGTCGACGAGGACGAGCCGGCTGACGAGGTCGGGATGGCGGCGAGCGGTCGCCGCCGCGACGAACGCGCCCATCGAGTGCCCGGCCACCACGGCCGAACCCCCGTACGCCCGGATCACCGCGGCGATGTCGTCGGCGTGCCGGTCCATCCCGTACGGGCCGGGCAGGTCCCGGCTGTCCCCGCGACCGCGCAGGTCGACCGCGACGAACCGATGATCCGCCCCGAGCCGCTCGCCGATCAGCGTCCACGCGACGTGGGACGAGGTGATCCCATGCGCCGCCACGACGAGTGGACCTTCCTCGCCCCAGATGCCCAGGGCCAGTTCGCCGCCCTCGACCGCCACCGTCGCCCGCCGGTACGCCACCATGCGCGGGATGCTGCCACACCTGCCGCGTCCTGGCCATGTGCCGGAACCACACCGGTTTACGCTGACGCCATGCGTCATGTGGTGATCACTGGTACCAACCGCGGCCTCGGACAGGCCTTCGTCGATCAGCTCGCGGCCGAGCCGGGCGTCCGGCTGCTGGCCCTGGCCCGATCGTTCCCCGCCGAGCAGCTCGAACACCCGCAGATCACCACCCGAACCTGCGACCTGGCCGACCCGGCGAGCCTGCCCGACGCGGCCGAACTCGCGAAGTTCTTCGTCGGCGCGACCGAGGCCGTGCTCCTGCACAACGCGGCCGTCATCGAGCCCATCGGCGAGGTCGGCGCGCTCGACCCGGACGCGCTGATCCGGTCGGTCGCCGTCAACCTGACCGCGCCGATGCTGCTCACCAACGCGGCCGTCGCCGCCCGGCCGCACGGCGTACCACTGCGGATCCTGTTCGTCTCCAGCGGTGCGGCGCACCACGTCATCAGCGGCTGGTCGGCGTACTCGGCGACCAAGCGGGGCGGCGAGGAGTTCTTCGCCCATGTGACGGCGGAGGGCCGGGACGACCTGGTCAGCGTGGTGAGCGTGGACCCGGGCGTGATCGACACCGGCATGCAGGCCGAGATCCGGTCCGCCGAGTTCGCCGAACGACAGCGCTTCATCGATCGCCACCAGCGTGGCGAGCTGCGCCCGGCCGCCGTAGTCGCCGCCGAGATCCTCGCCGCCCACCTCCCACCCGCCTCCCTCCCACCCGCCTCCCTCCCACCCGCCTCCCCCCGTTGATCATGGAGTTAACTGTGGTTTCGACGGCGTGGCGACGGGGCAAAGCCCATGATCAACGCGCCTAGCTCACTCCGAGTGAGTATCTTTCGCGTTACCGGCGAGTAGGACTAGAATTCGCGCCGTGACGGCTACCAGTGAAGGCTCCGCGCTCACGCAGGTCCCCGGCGCGAGCGGCATCGTCCCCGGCGCGAGCGGGATCGTCGACGGGCACCTCGTCTCGACGAGCCCGGCGACCGGCGAGGAGGTCGCCCGGTTCCCGGTCGCCGCACCGGCGGACGTGGCGGCGGCGGTCGAGCGTGCCCGCGCGGCCGGCCTCTGGTGGGAGCAGCTCGGGTACGCCGAACGCAAACGCCGTCTGCTGCGCTTCCGGAGCCTGATGACCCAGCGCATGGGGGACTTGGCCGCCCTGATGGTGGCCGAAGGCGGCAAACCACGCATCGACGCCACGATGGAGATCTTCGTGACGGTCGAGCACATCGCGTGGGCGGCCAAGCACGCCCGTAAGGTGCTCGGCCCGCGCCGCGTCGGCGGTTCGCTGTTGCAGCCGGAGTACGCCGGCCGCCTGGAGTACCGGCCGTACGGCGTGGTCGGTGTCATCGGCCCGTGGAACTACCCGCTGTTCACCCCGATGGGCTCGATCGCGTACGCCCTCGCGGCGGGCAACGCCGTGGTGTTCAAGCCCAGCGAGTACACCCCGGCGGTCGGCCAGTGGTACGTCGACCTCTTCCAGGAGGTGGTTCCCGAGCACCCGGTCCTGCAGATCGTGCACGGACTCGGCGACGTCGGCGCGACCCTGTGCCGGTCCGGTGTCGACAAGCTGGCCTTCACCGGCTCGACCGCGACAGGCAAGAAGGTCATGGCTGCCTGTGCCGAGTCGCTGACTCCCGTCCTGGTGGAGTGCGGCGGCAAGGACGCCCTCCTGGTGGACGCTGACGCCGACGTGCGGGCCGCCGCCGACGCCGCGCTGTGGGGCGCGATGACCAACGCCGGGCAGTCCTGTGTCGGCATCGAGCGCGTCTACGTGCACGAGAAGGTCTACGACCAGTTCCTCCAGGTGCTCGTGGCCGACGCGGAGAAGCTGAGTTACGGCGAGGACCCGACTAAGGACATCGGCCCGATCACCATGCCGGGACAGCGCGAGACGATTCGGCGCCACATCGACGCCGCGCTGGCCGACGGCGGCCGGGCCCTGCTCGGCGGCCCCGACTCCGTACGCGGTCCGGTGGCCCGCCCGACGATCCTCGTCGACGTGCCCGAGTCGAACCCGGCGGTGTGCGAGGAGACGTTCGGCCCGACGATGACGGTCGCGAAGGTCAAGTCCATGGACGAGGCGGTCGCCAAGGCCAACGCCGTCCCGTACGGGCTCGGCGGCGCGGTCTTCTCCAAGCGGCACGGCGTGGCCCTGGCCCGTCAGCTGCGGGCCGGCATGGTCGCGGTCAACTCCACCTTCGCCTTCGCGGTGCTGCCCGCCCTGCCGTTCGGCGGCGTGGGACAGTCCGGGTTCGGCCGCATCCACGGCCAGGACGGCCTGCGCGAGTTCGCCCGCGCCTCCTCCATCGCCAAGCGCCGGCTGCCCAGCGTCGTACCGCTGCTCACCTACCGGCACACGGAGAAGAGCGTGGCGTTGGGCGAGCGGATCGTGCGGCTGATGCACGGCCGGTCCCGCTGACCGGCGCTGCCAGACGGTTCCGCTCAGGAACGCTGCCAGACGGTGTAGTGGAAGACCAGGTCGGGCGTGACGCTGTCCGGCGCCCGGAGCACCGTGAGCAGCACGGTCCGGCCCGCATCGGTGGCCACGCAGATCGACGCCCCCGGTTTCAGCGCGTTCACCGGCCCGGCCTGGCTGTCCCATTGGTCCGGCGGGGACTGCGTACAGCGTTCGGCAGTCTCGGGACCGGTGCCGCCGAGGATGGACACGCCCTTCGGCGCGCTGATCTTCACGCCTCGCTCGCTCAGTCGCGCGTCCCAGCCCGGTACCTCCGGTCCGACGGTCATCGTCTCGAAGTCCACGCTCTGCTCGTCGGGCAGCGTCGCGTCGCCGGTCCGAAGCACCGTCCAGCCGCCCGCCCCGCGTGTCGTCAGCGTCGTCAGCCCAGTGCCTTCGCCACTCGGCGGGTCGGCCGGCAGCCCGGTCGGCACGCCCGTCGGTTCCGGTGAGTTCGCCGACGACGCCAGGTCCCGGATCGTCGTGGTGATCGCGCCCGCGACGACCAGCCCGACGATCACGACCAGCACGACCGCCAGCGCCCGCAGCGGCCAGCTCCCGGACAGGATCGCGGGCGGCACCAAGGCTGCCAGCCCGCCCCTCGGTTCCGCCCGCCGTGGCGCAGCGGCGACCGAGCCGGCTCCGGACCGTTCAGCGGCAGGCGGTTCGACGCTTGCGGGCTCGATAGGCGAACGCTGGGCGACTGAGGACTCGACCGCGGAGGGCTTGAGTGCTGAGGGCTTGAGTGCTGAGGGCTCGGCCACTGGGCTCGTGACCGCTGAGCGGGAAGGCGCGTCGGGGGGCACCGGCAGCTCGGCCTCGGTGGCGATCCGCCGCCACGCCGCCCGCCACCGCGCGACCTCGTCCTCCGGCAGCCCGCACGCCCGCGCCAGCGCCTCGACCACTTCCGACCGCGGCAACGTCTCCCGCGCGAGGATCGCGGTGAGCGTACTGCGGGGCAACGCGCCACCTGAGGCCTTCTCCAGTGCGCGGTAGCCCAGTCCCGACGCCCGCTTCAGACCGCGCATCGCGGCCACGAACTCCCCAGTGGTACGCGCAACGGCCGGATCCGGCCAACCGGCGTTGTCCATGCCGAGACTCTATCGACTCCGGCAAATCGGTGAAGACCCGTCCGGGGAGCCTCAGAAGAGGGTCAGCTCGTCCTTGACGAAGCCCCGTAGCCGGTCGTAGTCCACGACGACGCAACGGATGCCCCGGTCCTCGGCGAGCACTCGGGCCTGCGGCTTGATCTCCTGCGCCGCGAAGATCCCGGCGACCGGGGCCAGCAGCGGATCGCGGTTCATCAGCTCCAGGTAGCGGGTGAGCTGCTCCACCCCGTCGATCTCGCCACGCCGCTTGATCTCGACGGCGACGTGCGCCCCGCCGCCATCCCGGCAGAGCAGGTCGACCGGCCCGATCGCGGTCATGTGCTCCCGGCGTACGAGGGAGTAGCCCGTCCCGAAGGTCTCGGGCTGAGCGGCGAGCAGCTGCTGGAGATGCGCCTCGACGCCGTCCTTCTGGAGACCCGGGTCGATGCCCAGCTCGTGCGAGCTGTCGCTGAAGACCTCCTCCAGGGTGATCCGCAGCTCCTCGCCCGCCTTGTTGACCACGCGCCAGACGCCGTCGTTCTCGGCGAGCTTGCAGGGCGGGCTCATCCAGTTCAGCGGCTTGTACGCGCGATCGTCGGCGTGGATGGAGACCGACCCGTCCGCCTTCACCATGATCAACCGAGTGGCACTCGGCAGATGCGCCGCGAGTCGTCCGACATAGTCCACTGAACACCGAGCAATCACCAATCGCACGATGCGAGCCTATCGTCTGTCCTGCGGGACTGGATTCGGCCTGGCATCCTGAAGTCGTGCTTGAAGCCCTCACCGGGACGGGCCTGGCCGGGGCGGCCGGGCTCAACGCCTATATCCCGCTCCTGGCGATCGGCCTGCTCGACCGGTACACCAACCTGATCACCCTGCCCGACAGCTGGAAGTGGCTGAGCAACGGCTGGGTCCTGATCATCCTGGCCGTTCTGCTCGCGGTCGAGCTGGTGGCCGACAAGGTGCCGCTGGTCGATCACGCCAACGACGTCATCCAGACGGTCGTCCGCCCGACCGCCGGCGGCCTGGCGTTCACCGCCGGCTCGACGTCGGAGACGGTGACGGTCACCGACCCGGGGAGCTTCTTCGAGTCCAAACAGTGGGTTCCGATGCTGATCGGGATCATCCTGGCCGGGACGGTGCACCTGACCAAGGCGGCGGCCCGCCCAGTGGTCAACACGCTGACCCTCGGCTTCGGGACGCCGGTCGTGTCGACCGCCGAGGACGCCACCAGCGTCACTCTCTCCGTGGTCGCGATCATCATCCCGGTCCTGGTGCTGTTGTTCATCGGCCTGTTCATCTGGCTCATGTGGTGGGTGGTCACGCGGCGACGGCGGCGGGCCCGCGCTCGAGCGGCGGCGGGGGCCACGCAATACACGCAGTAACCGCTGTTCACGGCGGGCGTTGATCTCGATGTGCGTACCCGTTTTGCCGCGATCGTGACGATTGCCGTGGCTGTGCTGGCTCTGCCGGAAGCGGCGTACGCCGCCGCCAACGGCAGCTACGCCGACTGGTCGCGGTCCGGCAGCAGCGGAGCCTGGCAGGCCACCGGTACGCCGGCCGCCGGCTTCCCGGTCGCCGAGGTCGCGTCGAACGCCTCGACCGTCGCCGTTCCCTCCGGGGCGAACACCTTCCTGGGTCCGCAGACCCCGCCGGGGCAGGCGTACGGCAGCTCGCAGGGGCATACGTATCTGAACGTCAGCACCGCGACGGGCTTCGACACCTCGACGACGACGGTCGCCTTCGACCCGGCGACGCCGGCGAAGAACTGGGCGTTCGTGATCGGCGACCTCGACGCCGACACCCTGACGATCTCGGCGACCGACGCGAACGGCGACCCGGTCTCCCCCGCCGACCTCGGGTTCCAGGGCGCGTTCAACTATTGCGCGTACGCGCCGAAGCCGGCCGGGTGCACCGGGCCGGGGCCGTTCACCGACCTGCCGACGTGGTCGGCCGACACCAGCACGCTCGTCGGCAACACCCTGGACACCTTCGGGGCGGCGGCCTGGTTCCAGCCGACGGCGGCGATCAAGACGCTGACCCTCCGCTTCTCCCGGCTTCTCGGGGCGCCGATCTACCAGCTCTGGCTCGCCGCGAAGGCCGTCCCGGTGGAGGTCCCCGTGACGGGCGCGACCGACGACTGCCCGGCGACGGTCGAACTCGACAACACCGACGGCAGCGCCGTGCTGGGCGCGGACGGCAAGCCGGTCACCGCGACCACCGGGGCGGGCGGCGTGGCGACCTTCGACGCCGTCACGGACGGCACCTACCAGCTGCACATGCGGAACCCGAAGTGCGGCAAGACGATCAAGGACCCGTACTTCACGATCGTGGTGGACACCAGCAAGGGCCCGGTCAAGGTGCCGGCCGGAACCTTCGTGCTCGACGTGCCGGAGCTGGCGAGCACCGGTCAGCACACCGCCCGGCTGCTCCTCGCCGGGGCGATCATCCTGGTCTCGGGCGCTTTGCTCGTGTTCGCCGGGCGGCGGCGTACGCGCTGACTTCTCAGGCGAGTCCGTTGACGCGCAGCAGCTCGTTGCCGACCGAGCTGGCCTCGTAGTAGACCTCGCGGCCGTGGCGGGCGCGGCGGGCCAGCCCGGCTTCGCGGAGCGCCGTCAGGTGCTGGGAGACCGCGCCCACCGACAGCCCGGTACGCCGAGCCAGATCCGTCGTCGTGGCCGGCCCGATCAGCAGCGTGAACACTTCGGCACGGGCCGGGCCGAGCACCCGGCCGAGGGCGGCCCCGCCGACGCCGGACGCGGCCGACCACAGCGTCCCGACCGCGCGTACCGGGTAGACGCCGGCCGGCTGGGACTCGTCCCGGACGGTGCAGAGCAGCCGTCGGTCGGCGAACACGCTGGGCATCAGCGGCAGGCCCCGCCCGGCGACGGTCAGCCGCAGGTCCCAGGGGTCTTCGCAGATGAGCCGATCGCCTTCCCAGCGGGTGTTCGGCGCGAGCGTCTCGAAGAGCAGCCGCAGGCCGCCCCGGGACAACTGCCGCGTGCGGTACGCGATGTCGCCGTCGAGCAGCGCCTGCATCCGGGGCCAGTGCGGGGCGATGGCGATCCGGTGCCACGCCTCGATCGCGGCCCCCAGCTTGGGCAGCACGTCCTCGGGGCGGTCCGCGGCGGCTCGGGCGGTCCCGCTGATCGGCGTCCACTTGGCGCAGGACAGGATGTCGGCCCGCACGGTCGCCGGCGACGTGGCGAGGACGCCGGCCAGCTCCTCGCGGATGTCGCCATGACGGCCGGGCGGCGGTGGCGTGAGGAAGTCCGGCATCCATGAACCGGGCCGGACGAACTCGGCCAGGTACGCCCAGTGGTCCGCCCCGGCGGCGTCCGCCGCCAGCGCTTCGCGTACCGCCCGGAACCAGGGGCTCAGCGCCGGAAACCGACCGGGATCGGCGTACGCCCGGACGGAGAAGACCGTCTCCCACAGCGGCGAGGTGCAGAAGCGGACGTCGGTCAGGTCGCCGACCTCGAACCGCACCTCACTCACAGCGACCACCTTTTAGCTCGGACGAAAAGGATACGCCCAGAGTAGTCGCCGGTGTTGGCTGGTGAGCATGCAGATCGTCCCCCCGCCCGGCGTCACCCGCGCCCTCACCATCCGCTCGATCGTGTACGCCACCGGCTCCGGCGTCTTCCAGGCCGGCAGCGCCGTCTTCTTCACCCGGTTCTTCGGGCTCTCCGCCACCCAGGTCGGCATCGGGCTGTCCGTCGCGGGCGCGCTGACCGTCCTCGGCTCGGTGCCGCTGGGCGCGCTCGTCGACCGGTACGGCGCCCGGCGTACCTGGATCGTGGCGGGCGTCGCCGAAGCGCTGCTCTTCCTGGCGTACCCGCTGGCCGGGTCGTTCGCGGCGTTCCTCGGGGTGGCCTGCCTGCTCGCCGTGACCGATCTGCTGACCGGGACGGCCAAGCACGTCTACACCCTGCAGGCGTTGCCGCCCGAGGAGCGGGTACGCGCCCTGGCGTACCAGCGCAGCGCGCTCAACGTCGGGTTCACCGCGGGGGCCGCCCTGTCCGGGCTCGCCCTCGCCGTCGGCACCCGGTCGGCGTACCTCACCCTCGTCCTGGTCAACGGCGCGGTCCTGATGGTGACCGCGCTGCTGATCGCCCGCCTGCCGCGGGTGACCGCGATGGCGAGCGCGCCGCGGACGTCGGCCTTCGCGGTGCTGAAGGATCGGCCGTTCCTCGCGCTGAGCGGCGTGAACGGGGTGCTCCAGGCGCACCAGACGCTTTTCGGCGTCGTGCTTCCGCTGTGGACGCTGAGCCGGACGGACGCGCCGCCGGTGGTGGTGCCCGCGCTGTTCATGGTGAACACCGTGCTCGCCGTGGCCTTCCAGGTACGCGCCAGCCGAGGCAGCGAGACCCCAGCCGGTGCGGCGAAGGCCTTGCGCCGCAGCGGATTCAGCGTGGCCGCCGCGGCGCTGCTGCTCGGCGCGGCCGCGCTGACCGCCGGCCCGCTGACCATCGCCGTGCTGGCGCTGGGGACGGTGATGCTCACGGTGGGCGAATTGACGCAGTCGGCCGGCGCCTGGGGCATCACGGCGAGCGTGCCGCCGGAGAACCGGCGCGGCGAGTACACCGGGTTGTTCCGGCTCGGCGGCCAGGCGCAGCAGTCGCTCGCCCCGGCCGGGCTCACCGTGCTGGCGGTGAACACCGGCGGCTGGGGCTGGCTCGTCGTCGCGGCGCTGATGCTGGTCGCGGGCCACTACGCGCCGGCCGCCGTGCGGTGGGTGCTACGCACGCCCCGGCTGGGCGGTGTGACGGAAGACGACCCGGTACCAACCCTCGCCACGGTTCGTTGAGCTTCGTGAATCGGCGTGTCGCCGTTACGCAACGCTGGAGTCGCGCGGAATACTAACGGACAAATTGGTGTAAAACTGCACGTATCCACCCCCGGGAGGTGCCGTGGCGAGCGTCGCGGAGGTCAAGGCGGCCATTGACGCCGCCATGCTGCACGTGCAGGAGAGCCAAGACGCCGTTCGCGCGGCCAACGACCGGCTGGGCGAGGCACAGCTGAGCCTGGCGGTGGCGGTCGAGGGCTCCGGCCACGACAACGTCAGCGCCGCTCAGGCCGCCCTGGCCCAGGCGACGAACGAGCTCGAGGAATGCCTTACCGCCACCTTGACCGCGGTCGACCAGGCCCAGACATACGTAGCGGGGTTGTGATGAGTCTCGTTCAGGATCTCGGCGACCAGCTCCGGATCGTCCGCGAAGACCTGCCCATCGCCGAGGTGCGCGCGGCGGCCGAACGGCTGCGGATGGCCGGCGGGCTGCTCGCCTGGGTCATGCACGCCACCGGCGACCCGCAGCGCGTACCGCAGTTGGGCGGGGCGGCCGACCGCCTCGAATCCGCCGCCGGCCTGATGCGCTCGGCGCACGACGCCCTCGACGCGTACGCGTTGGCGCTGGGTCTGGCCGCGGATTCGGTGGGGACCGCGCAGCCGTGGGGCGCCGCCGCTCCCGTGGTGCCGACCCAGGGCCGCTCGGCCGACGTGCCGCTGAGCGACTGGTGGGCCGAGCGGGTCCGCACGCTGGCCGGCCGGGACGTGCTCGACGACCTGATCACCTCGGGCAGCACGGACGACCCGGCGGAGACCAGCACCGAACTGTTGCGCCGCTGCGTCTCCGCGACGCTCGACGAACGCCCGGCCAAGCTGCACCGCGAGCTGGGCTCGGCCGGCCCGGCAGTGGGACTCGGCCTCGCGGCGGTCGCCCCGCCCCTGCTGCGGCACCTGGCGGCAGAGCTGGTCGGGCACCCGCCGCGGCTCGAAGACTTGGCGAGGGTACGCCGAGCGGCCCTGGTCCACACCGGACTACTGCCGGAGCTGCCCCCGGAGCCGGGCGAGGAGATCGTCGCCCGGATCTGCCACGCGACCCCACAGCGGCGCACCGAAGGCTCACCCACGCATCCGGTCGACGCCGCGGCCGCCGCGGTGCTGATCACCGCCGGATTGCTGGCCGCCACCGGCCGGGGCGCGAGCGAACTGCACGCCGTCGTCGAGGAGGAACAGCGCCGCCGCAACGCCGCCGCCGACTCGACGATGCGCCGGGCCCTGCGCGTGGGCGACCCGACGCGTCGCCGCAGCGCGGTCGACGCGCTCGCCGACGAGACGCCGGTGGGCGGTGCCTCCTGATTTCCCGCGGGGACCACTGGTCTCCGCAGTACGCCGGGAGCTCGCCGCCGCGCGGGCTGCCGCCCGCTCGGCGCTCATCGCGGCGACCGTCGCGCACGCCGAGGCGAAAGCACAACGGGATGCGGTAGCCGGGCGGAGCCCGGAGCGCCATCGAGCACTGGAAGGCGAACGGGACGCCTTGATCCAGGCGGCGCAGGAGAAGCTGCGCCGGGAGACGGCCACCGTCACCGAAGCACTGTCGGCGCTCGCGGGCACTGCGGCACCGGGTGCGGCCGGGCAGACCTGGCCCGCCTGGACGGCCACGCCCGGCGTACCGGGGCCTGGGCTGCTGCGCGCCGGCGTGATCGACCACGATCCGCCGTTGCCCGCGCTCCTGCCCGTCCTGGACGCGGCCCACCTGGCGCTGGACGGGCCCGATCCGTCCACCCTGGACGGCGTCATCGCCGGGCTGCTGCTCCGCATGCTCGGCTCCGTCCCGGCCGGCGGCGTACGCCTCTGGATCTACGACCCGGGTCACCTGGGCGGTGCGCTGGCCGGCTTCGCGCCCCTGGCCGCCGCCGAGATCACCACCTACGTCGGCCCCGGCGGGCTGTCGGCCACCCTCGACGAACTGGCCGCCCAGATCCAGCGCATCAACGAGACGGTCCTCGCCGGGGAACACGCCAACGTGGCGGCGGCGGCTCGCGTACTGGGGCGGCGGCCGGAACCCTGGCGCGTGCTGGTGCTGCTCGCTGATTCCACCGACCTGTCGAGCGCCCAGCAGGCGCAGCTGGATCGCGTCCTCCGGGCGGGCGTCGCCGCCGGCGTCCACGTGATCAGCCGCGGGCTTCCGCTGCCCACGCGGGACGACGTCCAGACCGTCTCGGTCGTCGACGGGTGGGCCGCGCGTACCAGCCTGACCGGCGATCTGACTGTCCTGCTCGATCCGCCGCCACCGGCCGAACTGGTCACCGGCTTCGCCAAAGAGCTGGCCGCCGGGCCGCCGCCGGCCACGGTGGACGCCCTGCTCCCGGCCGAGTTCTGGACCGAGTCGTCGGCTCGGCGCCTGTGCGCGCCCATCGGCGAGGGCACCGAAGGCGACCTGGTCGAGCTGACCCTCGGGGACGATCCCCCGCACGCGCTGATCGGCGGCCCGTCCGGCTCCGGCAAGACCAACCTGCTCTACTGCTGGCTCGCCGGGCTCACCAGCCGTTACTCCCCCGAGGAACTCGAACTCCACCTGCTCGACTTCAAGGAGGGCGTCTCGTTCGCGCGGTTCGCTCCCTCGCCGCGCGATCCGAGCTGGCTTCCCCAGGTACGCCTCGTCGGCGTGAACATCAACTCGGACCGTGAGTTCGGCCTGGCCCTGCTGCGACATCTGGCCGCCGAGCTGAAGCGGCGGGCGTCGGCGGCCAAGAAGCACGAGGCCACCAAGCTGGCCGAGCTGCGCGCCGAAGATCCCGAGGGACACTGGCCCCGGATCGTGGCCGTCATCGACGAGTTCCAGGTCCTGCTGGGCGAACGGGACGCGGTCACCACCGAGGCGGTCGCCCTGCTGGAAGACCTCGCCCGCCGGGGCCGGTCCCAGGGCATCCACCTCGTCCTGGCCAGCCAGGACGTGACCGGCATCGAGGCGCTGTGGGGCCGGTCGGCGCTGGTCGCCCAGTTCACGCTGCGGATCGCGTTGCCGAAGGCCCGCCGCATCCTGGCCGAGACCAACCTCGCCGCCGAACTCATCCCGCGCCATCACGCCGTCGTGAACGCCGACTCCGGCGCGGTCGGGGCGAACCAGATCGTCAAGCTGCCCGACGCCGGTGACCGTACGCGCTGGCAGGAGATCCAGACTCAGTTCTGGACGCTGACCGACGCGCTGCTCGACCCGCCCCGGCTGTTCGACGGCGAAGCGGTGCCCGCCTTCCCGGTGTTGCCCAGTACGCCGCCCGACTTCGCCAAGGACGGCGCGGTCGCCCTGCTCGGCGAGACCATCGACGTCGCCCGGCGACCGGCGACGCTGCGCCTGACCCGCAGTCCCGGGCGGAACCTGGCCGTCCTCGGCACGCGTACGCCGGAAGCCTGCGCGATCCTCACGTCGGCCGGGCTGACGCTGGCCCGCCAGCACGAGCCGGGCACGGCGGACTTCGTCGTCGCCTGCCTCGACCCGGACGCCGAGCCGGCCGCGAAGGCGCTCGCGGTCGAACTGCCCGGATGCGTCTGGCACGACGAGGACAGCCTGCTGCCGATGCTGACCCAGCTGGCCCGACTGGACACCGATCGGCCCCGCTACGTCTTCGTCTTCGCCCTCGACGCGGCCGCTCCGCAGCTCGCGGCGAAACGAGGGGTCGGCGAGCCGACCGGTCACGACCTGCTGCGTACCGTGCTGAACCGGGGCCCCGAGCGGCGTACGCATCTGCTCGGCTGGTGGCGGTCGGTGCCCCGGCTCCGCGACGACCTCGGCGGCATCGCCGCCCGGCTCGACTCCATCGGCGCGTGGATCGCGTTGGACGTCCACGGTCAGGAGCTGGCCCCGCTGTCGGCGCAGCCCGGCGGCCCCGCCTGGTATCCCCGGCCGCACCGGGGGTTGTTCTTCGACCGGGCGACCCATCGCGCGCCGGAAATCCTCATCCCTTACGAGGTCGACCTGTGAGCGCCACGGAATATCGTGCCCTGGTGGCCGAGCTGGTCGCCGCGACCCGCCGCCGCGACGTCGCCGTCACCGCCGCCACACAGTCCTACCTGGACGGTGTGGCCGTCGTCGACCAGGACCTGGCCGCCGCCGGCCGCATCCACCTGGCTTGCGCCGAAGTCGTGGCGACCCGGGAGGCCACCGTCGCCGACCTCGACGGCCAAGCCGATCGGATCTGGACCGAACTACTGGTGGGCCATCGTTGGCGCGCGCGACGGGCAGGCCCGCTGCCGGCCCCCGCCGCCGGAGCGGGCACCGGCGACCCGGTTGCCCTCATCGCCTCCGCCGCCGCCCGCGTCGCCCGCGCCCGCCGCGGAGCCGAAGCACTCCCGTTGCCGTTGCTGCTCTCGCTCGCCCTCATCGGCGGCATCGGCGCAGTCGCCCTCGGCCTCCTCGCCGGCGGAGTCCCCGGTACGCCCTGGCTCAGCTGGCCGCTGTTCATGCTCGCCCCGTTCGCCGGTATCCCGTTCGCCGCCCGATGGGTGGACTACTGGGCGGCCACGCGCCTCGACACCGGCGCGATCGGGCTCACCGTGCTCGGCGGCATGCTCGCCACCTGCCTCGTCGCCGTCTTCCGCTGACGCTCCCCGCTGCTACGCGAGTCACTGCCATGATCAACGGAGTGAACGTGGGGTCATAGCCCCGCGAAACTTCCGCTGATCATGAAAGTGCCCTAAGCCGCAGCCGAATCCCGAATAACCGCGACCAGATCCGCCATGATGTCGGACAACGCGAAGTCCTTCGGGGTGAACACGCGAGCCGCGCCAGCGGCGAGCAGCACCGAAGCATCCCCCGCCGGGATGATGCCGCCGACGACGACGGGCACCGACGACCCCGCCTCTCGCAACCCTTGCAGGACAAGCGGTACGACGGACAGGTGCGACCCGGACAGCACGGACAGCCCGACGAGGTCGACGTCCTCCGCGACGGCGGCTGCCACGATCTGCGCCGGCGTGAGCCGGATGCCTTGGTAGACCACTTCGAATCCGGCGTCGCGGGCGCGTACGGCGATCTGCTCGGCACCGTTGGAGTGGCCGTCGAGGCCCGGTTTGCCGACGAGGAACCGGGGCGGGTGGCCGAGTTCGGCGGTCAGTTCCTGGACTTGCGCCCGGACCGAGGTCGCCGAACTCGACGGGGAGACTCCCGCCAGCCCGGTCGGCGCCCGGTACTCGCCGAACACGTCGCGCAGCGCTGCGGCCCACTCTCCCGTGGTCGCCCCTGTGCGTACACAGTGAAGCGTCGCGGGCATGAGGTTCGCGGAGGTCGCCGCGTCCGCGCGGAGCTGGTCCAGAGCTTCGCGGACCGCGGTGGGCGAGCGCATGGCGCGCCACTCCGCGATGGCCGAGGTGGCGCGTTCCTCGACGCCGGCGTCGATCTGCTCGACGGCCTGCGCGCCGGCGGCCGTGAGCGGCGACGGCTCGGTCTCGGCGAAGCGGTTGACGCCGATCACGACGTCCTCACCGGACTCCATCCGCGCACGTTTGGCGGCGAGGGAGGCGACGAGGGCGCTCTTGAGGTAGCCGGATTCGACCGCCGCGACGACGCCGCCGAGGTCGAGGATCTGCTCCAGTTCGGCCCGCGCGCCGGTGACGATGCCGTCCACCAGCGCCTCGACCACGTGCGACCCCTCGAACAGGTCGGGGTACTCCAGCAGGTCGGACTCGAACGCCAGGACCTGCTGCATGCGCAGGCTCCACTGCTGGTCCCACGGGCGCGGCAGCCCGAGCGCCTCGTTCCACGCGGGCAGCTGCACGGCTCGCGCGCGGGCGTCGCGCGAGAGGGTCACGCCCAGCATCTCCAGCACGATGCGCTGCACGTTGTTCTCGGGCTGCGCCTCGGTCAAGCCCAGTGAATTCACTTGTACGCCGTACCGGAACCGTCGTTGGCGCGCATCGGTGACGCCGTAGCGCTCCCGGGTGATGTCGTCCCAGAGGCGGCCGAACGCCCGCATCTTCGCCATCTCCTCGACGAACCGGACGCCGGCGTTGAGGAAGAACGAGATGCGCTGGACGACATCGCCCATCCGCTCGGGCGGGACCTGGCCGCTGTCGCGGACGGCGTCGAGCACGGCGACCGCCGTGGCCATCGCGAAGCCCACCTCCTGGACGGGCGTCGCGCCCGCCTCCTGGAGGTGGTAGCTGCAGATGTTGACCGGATTCCACTGCGGGGTGTTCTGCACCGTCCACGCGATCATGTCGGTGGTCAGCCGCAACGACGGGCCGGGCGGGAAGATGTAGGTACCTCGGGAGAGGTACTCCTTGATGAGGTCGTTCTGCGTGGTGCCGGCCAGTTTGTCGACCGGCGCCCCCTGCTCCTGGGCCACCGCGACGTACAGGGCGAGCAGCCACATCGCCGTCGCGTTGATGGTCATCGAGGTGTTCGCGCGCGCCAGGTCGATCCCGTCGAACAGCGCGCGGGCGTCGCCGAGGTGGGAGATCGGCACACCGACCCGGCCCACCTCCCCGGCGGCCAGCTCGTGATCCGGGTCGTACCCCGTCTGGGTCGGCAGGTCGAACGCGACGCTCAGCCCGGTCTGCCCCTTGGCCAGGTTCCGCCGGAACAGCGCGTTCGTCGCCGCCGCGCTGGAGTGGCCGGCGTACGTGCGCATCACCCAGGGCCGATCCCGCTCGGGCAGCTTGCCCTCCACGCTCTCCATTCTCGGAGTCTAAGTGACCGTTAAGTAACTTGGGCCGGTGAGAAACTTCACGAGTGGCCTGTGCCGTGGCCCACTTCGCGCCGAGTTCTAGAGTGACCCCGTGACTTCCGATCTGGCGATCTCCGTCTCGGGGCTCCGCAAGTCCTACCAGGACAAGGCAGCCGTCGATGGGCTGGACCTGACGGTCGCCCGCGGCGAGATCTTCGCGCTCCTCGGCCCGAACGGCGCGGGCAAGACGACCACGGTGGAGATCCTCGAAGGCTTCCGCAAGCGGGACGCCGGCTCGGTCGACGTGCTCGGCGTCGATCCGGGCCACGCTCCGCTGTCCTGGCGTACGCGGGTGGGCGTGGTGCTGCAAGGCACCGGTGAGTTCGACGAACTCAAGGTCAGCGAGGTCGTCCGGCACTTCGCCCGGTTCTACCCGGACCCGACCGACCCGGACGAGGTGATCGAACAGGTCGGGCTGGCCGAGAAGGCCGACGCGCGTACGCACACGCTGTCGGGCGGGCAGATGCGTCGCCTCGACGTCGCCCTGGGCATCGTCAACAAGCCGGAGCTGCTCTTCCTCGACGAGCCGACCACCGGCTTCGACCCGGTCGCCCGCCGGGAGTTCTGGGAGCTGATCCGGGGTCTCCGGGCGAGCGGGACGACCATCCTGCTCACCACGCACTACCTGGAAGAGGCCGAGGAACTCGCCGACCGCGTCGGGGTGATCGCCGGCGGCCGCATGCTCGAAGTCGCCACTCCGGCCTCGCTCGGCGGCCGGAACACCGGCCAGACGACGGTCAGCTGGCGCGCCTCCGACGGCTCGCTGCGCTCGGAGGAGACGGGCGCGCCGACGGCGGTCGTCCAGCGGCTGTCCGCGGAGTTCGGCGGTGAGGTGCCGGAGCTGGTCGTGCACCGGCCGTCCCTCGAGGACATCTACCTCAAGATGATCGGAGAGCAGTCATGACCGGGTTGGCCTTGGCTCAGGGGCGGATCGAGGTCAAGCAGTTCGCGCGTACGCGGGAATCGCTGGTCTTCACCCTCGTGTTCCCGGCGATCATCCTGCTGATCTTCGGCGCGATCTTCTCCGGCGACATCGATGGCATCTCGTTCAAGCAGTACTTCGCGGCCGGCATGATCGCCTCGGGGCTGATGTCGTCCGGCTTCCAGAACCTGGCCATCACCATCCCGATCGAGCGCGACCGCGGGGTGCTCAAGCGCTACCGCAGTACGCCCATGCCGAAGTGGGTGTTCTTCGCCGGGAAGATCATCCAGGTGGGCGTCATCGGCTTCTTCGCCACCGTGATCCTGCTCGTGATCGGCATGTTCTACGGCCTCGATCTGCCGTCCAGCCCGGCGAAGTGGTTCACCCTCGTCTGGGTGTGGCTGCTCGGGCTCACCGCCTGCACGCTGCTCGGCATCGCCTTCTCGGCGGCTGCGCGTACGGGGCGGAGCGGGCCGGCCGTGGTCACGCCGATCGCGCTGATCCTGCAGTTCATCTCCGGGGTGTTCTTCCCCTTCACCCAGCTGCCCCACTGGATGCAGCAGATGGCGGCACTCTTCCCGCTGAAGTGGATCTGCCAGGGGATGCGCGCGGCGTTCCTGCCCGACTCGTTCGCGGCGTCGGAGCCGGCCGGCTCGTTCGAACTCGGCAAGGTCGCCTTGATCCTGGGCGCGTGGTGCGTCGTGGGGCTGGTGGCCAGCCTGCTGTTCTTCCGATGGACCAGCAAGCGCGACGGCTGACCCCGCGCTTCGCTCCCTTCGGGCGCTTCCGCTTTCGGGCGCTTCCGCTTTCGGGCGCGCTTTCGGGCGCTCGCGCTTTTGTGCGCTGGATCAGGGATCTCGGTCGAATCTTGGGCCAAGATTCGACCCGGAACCCTGATCCGGCCGCGTGGCGTGGGCGCGGCGGGCGCGGCGGGCGCGGCGGCGGCGGTTCAGCCGACGAGGCGCCGGGCTCGGTCCAGCGCGTCCGCGAACACCAGTACGCGTATCCGCCCGTCGACCCCGGTGGTCAGCGTCGACCGGATTCCCGCCGTGGCGAGGTGTTCCCGGACGAGGTCGGCGTCGACCCGGTCTCGGCAACTCGCGACCGGGACGAGGAGTCCGTAGTCGTCGGGGCGGGACGGCGTCGCTGGGCGCGCCGCCGCGGCCTCCTGCCGCCGTAAGGCCCGGTGCAGCAACAAGGCCAGTAACCCGGTGACCATCAGGGCGACCACCGGACCGATCACGTAAGGGCCGTCCAGCGCGAGCATGGCCACAGTCTGCCACTGTCTGGTAGCTCTCCGCATCAGATCGCGAGAACGGCTCTCATTAGCGGGTTTTGTCCGGTTCGCCCAGCGTGCACGCCGCCGAGCCACCCCGCATTCCGAGGTACGCGGGCACCACCCGCACCGGCCCCCTGGCACCGGCCGGAGGCGCTGCTGAAGGCTCGTTAAGGTGAGGGCCATGACGAAGAAGCTGACGGTCATCGGCGCCGGGCTGATGGGCTCCGGTATCGCGCAGGTGGCAGCCCAGGCCGGCTGGGACGTGACCCTGCGAGACCTGGACACCGCCGCCACCACGCGTGGCCTGGACGCCATCAAGAAGTCCCTGGAGAAGTTCGCCGCCAAGGGCACGATCTCCACCACCGACGCGGAGGCGGCGCTGACCCGGATCACCCCGGTGACCGAGCTGGAGGCGGCGGCCGACGCAGACATCGTCGTGGAGGCCGTCTTCGAGTCGATCGAGGTCAAGCAGGAGGTGTTCCGGGCGCTCGACGGGATCTGCAAGGACACCACCGTGCTGGCGACCAACACGAGCGCCATCCCGATCACGCAGATCGCCGCGGTGACCTCCCGCCCCGAGTCCGTCGTCGGGACGCACTTCTTCTCCCCGGTCCCCATGATGAAACTCTGCGAACTCGTACGCGGCCTGAAGACCACCGACGAGACGCTGGCGGCTGCCCGGAGCTTCGCCGAAGAGGTCGGCAAGACCTGCATCGTGGTCAACCGGGACGTCGCCGGATTCGTCACCACCCGCCTCATCGCGGCGCTCGTGGTCGAGGCGGTCAAGCTCGTCGAGAACGGCGTCGTCTCCCCCGAGGACCTCGACATCGCCTGCAAGCTGGGCTTCGGCCACGCGATGGGTCCGCTGGCGACCACCGATCTGACCGGCGTCGACATCCTCGCCCACGCCGCCCGCAACATCTACACCGAGACGGCCGACCCCAAGTTCTTCCCGCCCGAGCTGTTGCAGCGCATGGTGGCCGCCGGAGACCTCGGCCGCAAAACCGGCAAGGGCTTCTACACCTACTGACCCCCTCCCCACCGCCACCCCGCCCCCCACCGCCACCCCGCCCCCCACCGCCACCCCGCCCCCCACCGTGCCCGCCGTTGATCATGGAGTTTCCAGTGTCGACACACCGTCGAGACCACAGTTAACTCCATGATCAACGCGGATAGGGCGGGCGGCGGGGGCGGGGCGGGGTGGGGGCGCGGGGGGCGGCGAGGGGTGGGGCGGCGGGCGCGGGGGCGCGGGGTTAGGGGAGGGAGGCGGGGTTGACGGTGAGGAGGCCGCCGTCCACCCGGTATTCGGAGCCGGTGACGAACGACGATCGCGGCCCGGCCAGGAACGCCACCACTTCGGCGACTTCGGCGGGTCGGGCGACGCGGCCCAGCGGGTGCCGGGCGCCCCATCCCTCGACCGTCTCCTCGACGGTGGACGTGCCTTTGAACAGGTCGGCCGCCCAGCGCAGCATCGGGGTGTCGACCGAGCCGGGGCATACGACGTTCGCGCGTACGCCGTGGGGGGCGTAGTCCAGCGCGATCGATTTGATCAGCGCGTTCACGCCTGCTTTCGAGGTCGCGTACGCCGCGACGCGTTGCTGTGAGGCGAAGGCCTGCACGGAAGAGACCGCGACGATCGTGCCGGCCCGCTTGCGGAGTTCGGGCAGGGCGGCTTGGCAGGCGTTGAACACTCCGGTCAGGTTGACCGCGAGCACCTCGTCCCACAGTTCGGCCGAGGTCTCCTCGACGGTCCCGTACCGCTGGATGCCCGCGCTGGTGACGAGGATGTCGACGCCGCCGAACCGGGACACCGCCAGCTCGACTAGGGCTCGCATGTCGGCCGGCGACCGCACGTCCAGGTCGCGGCCCACCACGGAGTCTGTGTCCACAGTGGTGCCGACGCCGCAGTAGACGACGGACGCACCCTCGGCGGACAAGTGCGAGACGACGGCCTCGCCGATCCCCATGGATCCCCCGGTCACGACGGCGGTCTTTCCCGCGAATTCAGACATCAGCGCCTCCCGACGCGGCCAGCAGCTGGGCGGACCATCTCAGGGCCCGCTTGTCGAAGGGGGCCAACCGCAGCGCTGTGCCGTTGCGTACCGCCTCGGCCAGCCCGTCGGTCGGATAGCTGGAGAACGGTTCGAGCCCCAGCACGTAGGCACGGCCCCACCAGGGATAGTCGGTCGTCGCGCCCAGTTCCTGCCACAGCCACAGGTATGGCAGCACTGCCACGTCCCACTCGACGCGCAGGCCGTGGCCGTCCGGCGCGGTGATCTCGTACCAGGAGGCGCCGTGCAGGTAGACGATGTCGCTCGGCCCGCCGCGCTCGGGGACGATGGACAGATCCGTGGTCCCTTCGGGAAACGCCGCTACGACCGGCCACGTGCCGCGGTCCGGAAGAACCCGCCGTCCCGCCGGATGGATCGCGGTCTCGTGCGGAATCACCGTCACATCCTCGGGCAGGCGGATGCGGTGGCCCGGCGCGAGGAACGGCTCGCCGAACGTGATGTGCTGCCCCCACATCGTCTCGATCTCGACCGGCGCGAGGTTCTCCAGCTCCTCGGCGAACTCCAGCCCCGCGCCCCGCAAGCGGATCGTCTTGGTCAGCCGGAGCGGGAAACGCGCGGTCTCGACGGTGAAGATCACACCCTCGTCAACCAACTGGTACGCCCAAGGCACGCCACTGACCTCACCGTGCTGGGACAGCGCCGCGCCCCGGTAGTGGCAGGGGGCGCCCCCGTTCGGGAGCACCTCCTGCCAACCCCCCGGATAGGTGTCGAGGAAGGCGGCGACCGGGTCGGGCGCGCCGCCCGGCACCGCCGAGCGGCGTCCCATCGGCGATCGCCAGGCGAGGTCGATCCCGCGCGCCTTGTCGAACAGCTCGACGAGGTCCGCCCCCTTGTCGGGCAGGAAGGTCGCCCGCAGGTGCTCGTTCTCCAGCACGACGGTTCTCACGACAGCACCAGCGTTCTCACGACGGGTCGGCCCAGCGGTCGTTGGGGATCAACGGGTACCAGTCAGGCCGCCCCGGATCGCGGTCGTACGGGTATCCGCCCAGCTCCTTGTACAGCTCGGCGTACTCGGCGACCTTGGCGCGGTCCAGGGTCACGCCCAGCCCGGGTCCGTTCGGCACCGCGATGGTTCCGTCCTGGTAGGACATCAGACCGCCGGTGATGACGTCGTCGCGCAGGTGGTGATAGTGCGCGTCGGCGGCGTACGCCAGATTCGGCAGCACCGCGCCGAGATGCAGCATGGTCGCTAGCTGGATGCCCAGTTCGCCTGACGAGTGCACGGCCACCCCGAGCTGGAACGTCTCGCACACGCCGGCCGCCTTGACGCAGGGCCGGATGCCGCCCCAGAACGTCGTGTCCAGCAGGATCACGTCGACTGCGGGGTCCCGGACGTTGGTGGCCAGCTGTTCGAGGTTGACCACGACCGTGTTCGTCGCCAGCGGGATGCCGAGGTCGCGTAGCTGCCGCATCCCGTTGAGGCCCCAGGTCGGGTCCTCCAGGTAGTCGTTGGGCAGATCGGCGATCGCCTGACCGAATCGCCGGGCCTGGCCGACGGAGAGCGCGGCGTTCGGGTCGTACCGGAGCCGGTCGCCGGGAACGGCGTCGGCCAGCGCCCGATAGCACTCCAGCTCGTAGTCGGGGTGGAACACCCCGCCTTTGAATTTGTGCACGCTGAACCCGTGCCGCCGCTTCAGCTCGGCCGCCTCGGCGGCCAACTGCTCCGGCGTACGCACCTCGCCCTCGCCGTCGTCGTTGGCGTACCGGAAGAAGAGGTAGGAGGCGAACGGCACCTGGTCGCGCAGTTTCCCGCCGAGCAGGTCGTAGACCGGTACGCCCAAGTGCTGCCCGATGACGTCCAGGCAGGCGAACTCGATGGCGGCGTGCAGCTGGGTGCGGTTGTTGTAGAGGCTCGCCGTCGGGTTGGTGATGGCGAATCGCAGCGCCTCCAACTGGAACGGATCATGCCCCTTCAGGTACGCGTTCAGCCCTCGGATGGCGGCCTCGGCGCTCTCCCCGCCCCCGCCCAGCTCGCCGAGGCCGATGAGCCCGGTGTCGGTCTCGACCTCGACGATGGTGCGGACGAACCGGCCCCAGTGGGCGCCGTTGGAATGCCGCAACGGCGCCTGGAGCGGCACCGTCACGGTGGTGGCCCGGATGTCGGCGATCCTCACAGCACATCCTCCGTAGTGGACGGTCCGACGGAGGCGGCCAGGTCGACGGAGAGGGCGACGAACGCGCCCGCCGGGACGGTCACCCGGATCGCCCCGTCCACCACTGGCGCTTCGACCTGATCGCGTTCGAGCGACGTGCCGAGGTACGCCCGTTCGACGGCTTGGGGTAGGCGTACCAGTGTGGAGACGGAATCAGCCGAGACGGACCGCAGGTAGACCACGAGCGAGTGGCCGCGCAGCGAACGGCCGAGCGAGGACACGTGGAGATCGGGATGCTCGATCTCCACGAAGGACAGCACGGCGGCGGTACGGGCGTGGCCCGTGAGCGGCACGGCCAGGAACGGGTCGACGAGACCGGCGGCCGCGCGGACCCCGGCGTTGGAGTCGGTCGGGCCCGAGGTGATCGCGTAGCGGAAGGTGGTCTCGCCCTGCTGCTGCGCCGGGAAGTTGGTGTCCCAGATGTTGTTGAGGGCCCAGGAGTAGACGGTGCCGGGCTCCGCCGGCGTGGGCCGGACGGTCGGTGGGAAGGGCGCGTACGGCAGGTACAGCTCGCCGAACATGACGAGCGGCGCCTCCAGCGTGGCCCACCCGACGCTCAGCTCGCCGTCGTCGAACTCGACCCAGTGCCGGATCGGCTGCATGTGGTCGGCCGCGCCGGGGACGGTCGGCGCGGCCGGGCCGCCGACGCCGCCGGTCAGTTCCCACGCCTTCGGCGCGCCCGTCGCGAACGGGTACGCGAAGAAGACGCTCTCCTTGGCCGGAGCGCCCCGTTTGTAGAGCGTGTTGGTGATGTCGACGCGCGGCACGCCCGCCGGGAGCGTGATCGTGGTACGCAGCCAGTCGATCCCGTCGCCGTCGAGCAGGATCTCCAGCGTCTCCCCCGCCGCGGTGCGCTCGGCGCGGCTGATCGACGGCCGGCGGCCCAGCGTACGCCCGGCCAGCAGCGCGTCGTGCTCGTGCGCCTCGATGTGCCCGCTGAGGTGGTTGATGTGCGGCGCGGTCGAGTACTTGTCGTAGACGTACTGGTTGAGCCCGGCGTACGCCTCCTTGTTGACCAGCTCGCGACCCGCTCGCTTGTCGAACACGCTGGCGATGACCCCGGCCTTGACGTCGTACTCCACCCGGAAGTACTCGTTCTCGACGATCGATCCGATCTCGGCGACGGCGACCGGGCCGGAACCCGGGACGACGTCGAACCGGACCGCGCCGAACGCCGGGACGTCGGACGCCGGGAAGATCAGGCGGCGGCCGTAGGGCCGGGTCGGCCACTCCTCGGGGCGTACCACCTCTTCGTGATGCGGCACCGGTTCGCCGGTCCGGCCGTCCACAACGGACACCGCGATGTCGAGCGGGACGGTGCTGGCCGGGAGGAACGCCGTCGCGACATCGGTCCGCGCCGCCGGTCCGGGATTGTGGATGAGGAACCCGGCCTCGGCGCCCGCCGCGATTCCGTAGCGCGCCCCGAGGCGACGGAGACCGGCGTGCCGCAGATCCTCCGCGTCGTCCGCCCCCGAGTACGCCAGCTCGCACTTGCGCGCCCACTGGAGTCCGCCGGAGTCGAACCCGTCCTCGTGGTCGTGCCACGGATTGGCCGCACCCCAGGTGTGCTCGTCGAACAGGCCGAGCTTGTCGTAGACCGCGTCCACCGCCGGGGCGGCGTCGGCGCCCGCCAATGTGTGCAGGGTTTCCGCGTGGCGGACGGCGTGCTGGGCGCGGCGGGCGTACCCGAGCGGGCGGGCGCCCGAGCCGAGGCCGTCGGCCCACCAGTCGGTCCAGTCCCCGGTGTGCTCCGGTACGCGATCGCCGAACGACTCCTCGGCGGCGGCGAAGAACTCCGTGTTCGTGGCCATCCGCAACCGGGGGTACTCGTAGACGGCGTTCCACTCGCGGATGATCGACGGCGGCAGGATCGACGGCCCGGCGTTGTCGGCGTTGCCGCCCTGGACCCGCAGATGCAGCAGGTCATGCGGGTACGGCTGACGCGTGATCTGCGCCTCCGGCAGCCCCGACCAGCCGAACGCCTCGGGACCGTACGGGAACGGCCGCCCGGACAACGCGTCCAGGTAGCCGGGCAGCAGGTCGACAGCGGCGGGGAAGCTCTCGGCCAGCCCGACGACGTTGCCCTCCATGTACGCCATCCCGTGCGGGGTGTCGGTGAACCACACGAGCACCCGGTTCCCGGCCGGCGACCGCCACCAGAACGGGCGGCCCAGCTCCTGCCCACCGCGGAGGAAGGGCACCGACCGCCCGGCCCAGTTGTGCGCGGCGCTCAGGTAGCGCACCCCCGAGGCGGCCAGCGCGTCCACGAACCCGACGACCGCGCCCGGCACGTCCGTGTGCATGGCGGAGGTGATCGGGATGCCGTGCTCCTCCCGCAACGCGTCGGTGAAGCGCAGCAACCGGTGCAGCTCCTCGGTCGAGCAGGCCTCAGTGTGCAGCTGGAACGGCATCGCGGTCACCTCGATCCGACCCGTCCGCGCGAGATCGACGAATCTGTCCACTGCCGACTTGGCGCGCGCTTGCAGCCAGCGGCGTACCGGGAGCGCGGACTCCACGGTCCATCGGAACCGCGCGTCGTCCGGCCAGTCGTCGGTCTGCCCGGCCAGCTCGACCGCCTCGTCGAGATACTCCAGGTGGTTGCGCAGCACCACGCCCTGCCGATCGGTGTACCCGATGTCCAGGTGCGAGTGATGCACCACGTAGACCGTCCACTTGCGCTGCGCGGTGACGGTCACGCTCGTCTCGCCCAGGTCCTTTGCCAGGAGCTGGTACGCCGTGGGCCGGTCCGCCTCGGGCACCCAGAAGTCGTGGCTGGCGCCGTCGGCGATGCGCTCGGTCTGCGCCGCCATCGTCGCGGTCACCGACGCTCCCCGCGCCGCCACTCGGACGGCTTGGACCAGGCCGTCGGGAGTCTTCTTGAACAGCGGCAGCGGTTGGGCGTACACGTCGACGCCGCGTCCGGAGAGCACGGGCCGGGTGTGCGTGGCGCGGAGGGTGGCCCGCATGTCGTCGTAGGTCGGCGAACCGAGGCTCGCGCGCAACAGTCGCGTGGTCATGCTTGCCTTTCTCTCTTGTCCCGCCCCCCGTTGATCATGGAGTTAACCGTGGTCTCGACGGTGTGTCGGGACCGGAAACTCCATGATCAACGGGCGGGCGTCAGTACTGGCCGAGCGCCAAGCCACGGGCGAACAGCCGCTGGGTCAGCAGGAACAGCAGGATCGTGGGGAGCGAGATGAACAGGCCGGCGGCGAGCACCACCGGGATGGACTTGCCGCCGTACGCGCTCGACAGCGAGCTGACCGCGGTCATGATCGGCCGGACCGACTCGCTCTGCGACAAGGTGAGGCCGAAGAGCAGGTCGTTCCAGATGAAGGTGAACTCGAGGATGAACACCGCCCCGAGCGCGGGCAGCGCCATCGGCAGGTAGATCCGCCAGAAGATGCGCCAGCTGGACGCCCCGTCCGTCCGCGCCGCCTCATAGATCGTGTACGCGATCCCCGTGAAGAAGTTGCGCAGCACGAACGCCGCCAGCGGTACGCACACCGCCGTGTAGATGAGGATCAGCCCGGATCGGGTGTCGTAGAGCAGATTGGTGCTGTAGCCGAGGAACAGCGGGATGACCAGCATCTGGGTCGGGAAGATCGTCCCGCCGAAGATGAGCATGAACCACCAGAACCCGGCTCGCAGCCGCAGGACGACGATGGCGTACCCGGCGAGGGCGCCGATCAGCACCCCGGCGGCGGGCGAGACGATCGCGTAGAGAGCGGTGCTTCCGATGCTCTCCCCCAGCTGCGCCGCCTCCCAGGCGATCTTGACGTTCTCGACGAAGCCGAACCCGGACGGCGTCCAGATCTTGTCCGCGTCGTACTCCGTGGCCGGTCGGGTGGCGTTGACGAGCAGCAGGTAGGTCGGCAGCAGCCAGATCAGGCCGAGCACCACGAGCACCGCTCTCCGCAGAAAGCCGCTCACGCTCATGCGAGACCCTCCTTCGACGTGGACATCTGGCGGCGGAGGTAGACGAACGACACCAGGCCGGTGACGAGGCTGAGCGCGAAGGCGACCGCCGCGCCGTAGCCGTATTCGGCCGAGACGAAGGCGTCGCGATACATGGTCACGGCCAATGTCTCGGAGTTGCGGCCCGGACCGCCCTGCGTGGTGACCCAGACGATGTCGAACGTCTTCAGACTCGCCACCAGCGACAGCCCGACCACGACCGTGGTCAGGGGCGCGAGCAGCGGCCAGGTGATGCTGCGGAACAGCCGCCAGCCGGACGCCCCGTCCAGCCGGGCCGCCTCCTGCGGCTCCTTCGGAATCGACTGCAATCCGACCAGGAACAGCAGCGCGTTCACCCCGGCCTGTTGCCAGGTCAGCGCGACGATCATGGCGATCGTGTTGGCCGGTTCCTCGACCAGGAACCGGGTGTCCGCCCCCGGCAGCCCGAGCGCGCCGAGGAAGTCGTTGGCCGCGCCGCCGGTCTGGAGGATGAAGCCCCAGATCACCGCCAGTCCCGCGCCCGACAGGGCGTACGGGAGGAGGAAGGGCAGCCGGAACCAGGTGCCGCCCTTGATCCCGTAGGACAGGACCGCGATGAGCAGGCCGAGCGCGACCGGCAGGACGGTCGCCCCGACCGCCCACATCAGAGTGTTGCGTAGCGAGGTGGTCAACGCCGGATCGTCGAGGAACCGGCGGAAGTTGTCCAGGCCCACGAACGACGCCGGGGTCAACCCGTCGTAGTCGGTGAATCCGAGGTAGACCGTGTAGAGGAAGGGCAGGTAGAGCAGACCGGCGACGATGAGGACGGCCGGCGACACGAAGCCGTAGCCGCCGAGGCGGCCGGTCCGGCTGGACCGACGGCCGCTCGATCCGACGGAGGTCTCCCGGACGTCGGCGTGGACCGGGGCATCGGCTACCTGGCCGCCCCGACGGCTACGGATCGTCATCTCACTTACCGGCCTTCGCCCAGTAGTCGTCGGCCGCCTTCTGGAGCGTGGCCAGCTGCTTCTGGTAATCCGCGGGCTTGACCGTGAACGCCCCGAAGGCGTCCAGCGCGGCGGTCAGCACCGGGGCCGGCACCAGTTCGAAGAACCGGCTGGCCAGGGCGACGTCCGAACCGCCCGCCGACTGGTTGATCGCGTTCAGCGCCGGATCCGGGATGGTGACCTTGGGGTTGGCCGACACGTCGCCGCGCGAGGTCGCCCACTTCTCCTGAGCCGCCGGCTCCAGCCACCACTGCGCAAACTTCAGGCTCGCCGCCTTGTCCGGAGCCTTGTCCAGCACGCAGAGCGGGCCGCTCTCGAACAGCAGCGTGTTCTTCGTGTTGGCCGGATTCAGGTTCGGGATGGTGAACATGCCGTAATCGGTTCCGGGCTTGAGCCCGACCTGGGTCATGCTCGTGTTGAACCAGGTGCCGAACGGCGCCATCGCGACCTTGCCCGACTTCAGCAGCTCCTGCGGCTCCGTCTTGTCGCCCGGGTCCGACATGTACCCGGAGTCGATCAGCGACTTCCACTGCTCCATGACCTTGACGACGCCCGGGTCGGTGAACTTCGCCTTGCCGGTGCCGAGGTCGTTGTAGAGCTGCGGGTCCTGCCCGATCAGCAGCTGCTGGAACCAGACGAAGCTGAACAGCTGCGAGGTCCCGTAGAACGGGGTGACGCCCTTGGCCTTGAGCTTGACCGCCGCGTCCATCATGTCGGCCCAGGTCTTGGGCGGCTGCAGGCCGGCGTCGTCGAAGACCTTCTTGTTGTAGAACATCACCCAGTACGCGACGTTCAGCGGTACGCAGTACTGCTTGCCGTCGAAGGTGTAGTACTGCTTCAGCGACTCGGGCAGGTAGCCCTTGCCGACGGCGTCGCTCCAGAGCGACGAGGTGTCGGCGACCTGGCCCGCCTTGACGATCTCTTCGAGCTGCGCGCCGGTGTGCCAGGTGAACAGGTCCGGCTTGACGTTGGTGCGGAAGGACGCCTTGATGAACGCGTCGTAGGTGTTCGCGT
Organism: Hamadaea sp. NPDC051192; assembly: GCF_040682475.1. Taxonomy (NCBI): domain Bacteria; kingdom Bacillati; phylum Actinomycetota; class Actinomycetes; order Micromonosporales; family Micromonosporaceae; genus Hamadaea; species Hamadaea sp. NPDC051192. Next base: position 45,322 of record NZ_JBFBAZ010000001.1, on the reverse strand, counting down.
CGGTGTATCCGACCGGCTCCATCCCCAGCCCGATCTGCTGCTGGGACAGGGTGCCGATCTCCTTGAAGTAGGGCGACCAGGCGCCCTTGTCGTTGTAGAGCTTCAGCTGGGTCTTGCCTTCGGTCTTGGTGTCGCCGCCGGAACCGCAGGCCGACAAGGCCAGGGCCGCGGTGACGACGACCGCCGTGAGCAGTCGCGTACGCCGCACGGTTATCGCCTTTCTAAGGGGACGGTTCGCTCTCCTGCCGGGCATGCTTGGTGACCACTGCTTTCACGTCGTCGAGATGGCGGCGCATGAGATCACCGGCGAGCTGCGTGTCGCCGGCCTCGATGGCCGCCAGGACGGCGCAGTGCTCGTCGTAGTCGCGTACCCGGTCGTCGAAGAGCTGGAGGATCTCGCGTTGTTCGCCGGCATGGACGAACAGGAGGGAGTCGACGACCTCGCGCAGCACACCGTGACCGCTGGCGGCGGCCACCGCCCGGTGGAAGGCCATGTTGGCCTCGTGCAACGCTGCGTCGTCGCCGGGCGCGCCGGCCAGGTGACGTTGCGCCGTGGCGAGCAGCTCACGCAGATCGGCCAGGCGCTGGGGGTCGCGGCGGGCGGCCGCGAGTCCGGCGAGATAGGGCTCCATCAACGCCCGCGCGTCGAGCAGTTGGATCAGCTGCTCGCCACGAGGCTCCGGGACGTTCGGGTTCGGCAGGACGAGGCGGTCGACCGCCTCGCTGACGTAGACGCCGGAGCCGTGCCTGATCTCGATCGCCCCGGTGGTCTGCAGGCGGCGCAGGGATTCCCGCACCGTCGGCATCGCCACCGCGAACCGTTCGGCGAGCGCCCGCGTCGAGGGCAGCCGGTTGCCCGGCTGGAGTCCCTGGTCGCGGATCAGCTCCATGATCCGTTCGGTCAGCGAGTCGGACAGGCTCTGGCGTACCAGCTCCCCCATCTCGGTCTCCTTCGTAGCTCGGTCCGCCCTAGGGCGCGAGCTGGACTTCGACGAACCGTGGTCGGTACTTGGTCACGTCTTCCAGCACATCGGTGAAGGTCAGGCTGTTGACGTTATAGGTGATGACCACTTTGTCGTCACGCCGGAGTTCGGGATGCTCGTGCGCGTTGTAGGTGATCACGTCCGGATCGCCGTAACTGCCGAACAGGCCGCTCTCCGGCATCGTGTGGAGCAGCCGGCGGTCGCCGAAGGGACCGGTCGGCGCCGGGGCGGTGTAGCCCACGATCTCGTTGCTGAACAAGGTGTTCGTGTCCTGCGTGACCAGCAGCCACCGGTCCCGCCAGGGGGTCACGCTGTATTCGTTTCCGACGCCGGCCATGACGCGCGCCGAGTCCTGTTCGGACGCCGACCACCCGTCGCCGGTGAAGTACTGCCACGGCCGCCGTAGGTCATCCCCGACGACCCGGGCGACGTGCATGTACTTCGTCAGGCCGAGGTCTTCGACGCCGTGCACATAGGTGTGTCCGCCGATGCGCTGCAACCAGCTCGCCCACTGGACGTTCGCGCCGGACGGCATCGGATGGACGCTCTTGACGGTCAGCGTCGCGACGTCGAACCGGGCGAGGACGTTCTCCTTCCAGGACCAGTCCCACATCCCCGGCCCGAACCGCTCGAACCGCAGGAACATCACGTTGAGCGCGCCCGCGCCCAGGTACGCCCCGCCGAGCCAGTACCAGGAGTCGGCCTGGTCCGGCGACAGGATCGCGGCCGGTTCGGCCGCCGTTCCCCCGTGGATCGTGGTCATCGTGCGGCCACGCTGCACGACGAAGGTGTTGTTGACGATCGGGCTGTCCGTCGGCCGGGATCCGTCGGGGTTGACGGTGCCGAGGAACGTGTCCGAGAAGAGCCAGAGCTGACGGTCGCCGGGGAGCCGGACCGAATAGGTCGAGTCCGCTCCCGTCCAGCCGCGCCCGCTGTTCCCGTAGGCCGTGAACGCCTCGGTGAGCCGCTCGGCTGTGCTGGTGGCGCCGGTCGCGTATGCCTGCCCGGGGATCGCCAGCGCGGCGATCGGGGCGGCGGCCAGCCCGGCGAGCAGAGTACGCCGGGCGACGGGGTGGTCCATGTGCCGCACCTCCACGTTGAGGGGGTCAAGTGACTAAGTGATCAGATCACTTGTTCACTGCGGCGACAAGAGCCCGCAACAGAGCCGTTATAGAACGAGCGGCGCCGATGCCGGCGCCGCTCAGTATTCGCAGGTGATCGCAGAGATGTCGCTATTCGAAGGTGTACTCCGGGTCGGGCAGCGCTTCCAGCCGCTCCGCCGTCACTCCGAGCGCACGCAGGTCGGCGACGAAATCCGGGTAGCCCCGGTCGATGTGATGCGCGTGGCGTACCGTCGTGGGCCCGTCGGTGCAGAGGCCCGCGATGGCCAGGCCCGCGCCCGCGCGGATGTCGGTCGCGCGGACCTCGGCCGAGGAGAGCAGCGGCCGCCCGCGGACCACGGCGTGATGGCCGTCGGTCTTGATCTCCGCGCCGAGCCGGACCATCTCCTGGACGAACATGAAGCGCCCGTCGAAGATGTTCTCCGTGATCATCGAGACGCCGTCGGAGACGGCGGCGAGCCCGATGGCCATCGGGAGCAGGTCGGTCGCGAAGCCGGGGTACGGCAGCGTGACCACGTCGACCGCACGCGGTCGCTGATCCATCTGTACGCGCAGCGCGTCGGGCCGGGTCTCGATGAGCCCGCCGGCCTGGGCGATCTTGTCGAGCGCGATGTCCAGGAAATGCGGGTCGATGCCGGTGACGGTGACGTCCCCCTGAGTCATCGCCGCGCCGAACGCCCAGGTGCCGGCCACGATGCGGTCGCCGACGGTGGCGTGCCTGACCGGCTGGAGCGCGTCCACGCCCTCGATGGTGAGCTTGGACGTGCCCGCGCCATCGATGCGCGCGCCCATCTCGGTGAGCATGCGGCAGATGTCGACGATCTCCGGCTCCCGGGCGGCGTTGTCGATCTCCGTGACACCCTTGGCCAGCACCGCCGCCATCAGGAGGTTCTCGGTCGCGCCGACGCTCGGGAAGTCGAGCCAGATCTCCGCGCCGCGCAGACCGAAGGGCGCCTCGGCCAGCACGAAGCCGTGCTCGCTGCCGATCTCGGCGCCCATCCGGGCCAGCCCGCCGACGTGCATGTCCAGGCCGCGCGAGCCGATCGCGTCGCCGCCCGGATGCGCCACGCGCGCCTTGCCGGTGCGGGCCAGGAGGGGCCCCAGGACGCAGATCGAGGCCCGGAGCCGCCGGACGAGGTCGTAGTCGGCCTCGTGGTGCAACGTGGCGGGTACGCCGATCTCGACCGTGCCGCTGCCGTCCAGGGCGGTGTCGAACCGGACGTCGGCCCCGAGCCGCCGGAGCACCTCGCCCATCAGGGCGATGTCGGTGATCCGGGGAACGTTGGTGACGGCGCTGCCGCCCTCCGCCAGGAGCGCGGCGGCCATGAGTTTGAGGGCCGAATTCTTCGCGCCTACGACGCCGACCGTGCCGTTCAGGCGGGCCGGGCCGGCCACTCTGATCACGTCCACATCCGCCATCGTAGGCAGAGCGCCGCCGTTACCCCAGCCGTCGTCGGCAGGCCGCGTGAGTACGCTGCTGTGCATGGCCGTTCACCTCACCCGCATCTACACCAAGACCGGCGACGCCGGAACCACCGCGCTCGGCAATGGCGAGCGGGTGGCGAAGACCGACCCACGGATCGGCGCGTACGCCGATGTGGATGAGTGCAACGCCGCACTGGGCGTGGCGCTTGCTCTGGGCGAACTGCCTGACGACGTTCGCGCCGTGCTCACCTTAGTCCAGAACGATCTGTTCGATGTGGGCGCAGACCTGTGCAACCCGATCACCCCCGATCCGAAATACCCACCGCTTCGCGTCACCGCCGACTACGTCACCCGCCTGGAAGGCTGGTGCGACGAGTTCAACGCGCGGCTGGCGAAACTGGATTCGTTCGTACTGCCGGGTGGTACCCCGGGCGCGTCACTGTTGCACGTCGCGCGTACGGTCGCACGCCGTGCGGAACGGTCGACGTTCGCCCTGCTGGAGGCGGATTCGGAGCGGACCTCCACGCTCCCGGCCCAGTATCTCAACCGGCTCTCCGATCTGTTGTTCATCCTGTCCCGGGTGGCGAACTCGGACGGCACTGGCGATGTGAAGTGGGTCCCGGGCGGGTCCCGCTGATCGGCTGCCCACCGCAGGGCAGCTTGATCAACTCGGCGATCCGGCCCGACGGACCATGATCGTCGCTAGGTTGAGGTGATGGCGGATGCGATCCTCGCCGAAGGCCTCGTCAAGCAGTATGGCAGCGTGACGGCCCTCAACGGGCTGGACTTGCGTGTACCCGAGGGAACCGTCCTCGGACTGCTCGGGCCGAACGGCGCCGGAAAGACCACGTCGGTGCGGATCATCACCACGTTGCTGCGGCCTGACCAGGGCCGCTGCCTCGTGAACGGCATCGACGTGTTCGAGCGTCCGCACGAGGTCCGCAAGATCATCGGAGTCAGCGGCCAGTACGCCGCGGTCGACGAGTATCTGACCGGCCGCGAGAACCTGGAGATGATCGGCCGGCTCTACCACCTGGGCAAACGGACCGCCCGGTCCCGGGCCGAGGCGCTGCTGGAGCGGTTCAACCTGACCGACGCCGCCAACCGGCCGGTCAAGACCTACTCCGGCGGGATGCGCCGCCGCCTGGACCTGGCCGGGGCGCTGGTGATCTCGCCGCCGATCATCGTCCTCGACGAGCCGACGACCGGCCTCGATCCCCGGGGGCGGATGGGCATGTGGGACGTCATCAGCGAACGCGTCCGGGCGGGCTCGACCCTGCTGCTGACCACGCAGTACCTCGAAGAGGCCGACCAGCTCGCCGACGACATCGTGGTGATCGACCGCGGGCAGGCCATCGCCCATGGCACGCCGGACGACCTGAAGAAGGAGGTCGGCGGGGAACGCCTCCAGGTGACCGTCGGGAACCGGGCCGAGACCCAGATCGCCAAGGACATCCTCAGCCAGGTCTGCTCCGGCCCCGCGACCGTCGTCGACCACCAGGTCACGGCGCCGATCACCAAGGGCTCGTGGACCCTGATCGAGGCCGTACGCCGCCTCGACGCGGCCGGCATCGAGCCGGTCGACATCGGCATCACCCGGGCCAGCCTCGACGACGTCTTCCTGAAGCTGACCGGCACCACAGCCGAAGCCGAAGCGGAGGAGGCGGAGCAGCGATGAGCGCCGTGGGCGGAGCGCTGGCCGACGGCTGGGTCGTCGCCAAGCGGAACCTGATCAAGATCAAGCGCATCCCCGACCTGCTGATCTTCTCGACCATCCAGCCGATCATGTTCGTGCTGCTGTTCGCGTACGTGTTCGGCGGGTCGATCATCATCCCCGGGGTCTCCTACCGGGAGTACCTCATGCCCGGCATCTTCGTGCAGACCGTGGCGTTCGGGGCCGGCATCACCGCCATCGGCCTCGCCGACGACCTGCAGAAGGGCATCGTCGACCGATTCCGCTCGCTACCCATGTCGAGGGCGGCGGTGCTGGTCGGCCGGACGACCTCCGACCTGATCAACAACATCTTCGTCGTGGTGGTCATGTCGGTCACCGGCCTGCTCGTCGGCTGGCGCATCCACACCGGCCTGCTCGACGGGATCTACGGCTACCTGCTGTTGTTCGCCTTCGGGTACGCCATGAGCTGGATCAGCGCCGTCATCGGCCTGTCGGTGAAGTCGGTCGAGGTGGCCCAGAGCGCCGGGTTCATCTGGATGTTCCCGCTGACGTTCCTGTCCAACGCCTTCGTCTCCACGGCGACCCTGCCGGGCTGGCTGCAGCCGATCGCGGAATGGAACCCGATCTCGTCGATGGTGCTGTCCCTACGCAAGCTGTGGGGCAACCTGTCGAGCGATCCCGCGTACAACGGAAGCGGGTTCCCGGCCGAACACGCGATCCCCCTCGCGATCGGCTGGATCGCGCTCATCCTGATCATCTTCGTGCCGCTGGCGATCTCGCGCTATCGCAAGGCCGCCTCCCGCTGAGGAGCGACGGCTGCTCAGGTGAGGTGCGACGGGCCGGGCGGGGCCGACTCGTACCAGGAGAGGAACCCGGTCACGACGGTCGGCGACATGGCGATCTCGACCAGCTTGTCGTCCGGGGGCGGATCCGGCTGCACCGTACGCGTCGGCCGCAGCAGCCGCACCACGACCCACTCGGCTGGCACGAGGACCTGCTCGGCCGTGCTCGGCGTACGCCGTCCCACCATCGACAGATCCCGCCGGTGCAGTATCCGGCGCGGCCGCGGCGAGAAGCTGAACATGCGGTACCAGCGAAGTTCGTCGCCCGCATAACGAGCGAAGCCCGGCGCCCAGCCCCGCCCCTCGACCATCATGCCTAATCGCATGTAGATCTCGACGGTGCCGCCACGCCGGGCGAACCACTCACGACGCAGGAACAGCGTCGCCAGCAGTGCGAAAACAACTATCAGGCCGACTGCGATCGCCTTGAGGATCCCCATCGGCCGCTGCGCTCGGTTCTCAGTGCCGGTCTGCGGCCGAGGCCGGAGAGCATTCCTCGGCGAGGACTGTGACGCCTTCGCCGGTCACGGAGATGAACCCGCCCGTGACGTTCCAGACCTGCGTGTCGCCGCCCGCCAGCTTGAGGCGTACCTGGCCGGGCTCGGCGAGCTGGCCGAGCATCGGGGCGTGACCGGGCAGCACACCCAGCTCGCCCTCGGTCGTGCGAGCGGTCACCAGCTCGGCGGTGCCGGTGAAGATGCGCTCCTCGACGGCGACCAGCTCGACGCGGAGTTCCTTCGCCACGTCCCCACCTTTCCTGACTGACTAGAGGCGCGGGCGACGTCACCGTCGCCCGCGCCCTGAAGAACTACTTCGTGAGCTCGCGGTAGTTGCGCTCGAGGTCGTCGAGGCCACCGCACATGAAGAAGGCCTGCTCCGGGACGTGGTCGTAGTCGCCCTGAGCGATCTTCTTGAACGCCTCGACGGTCTCCTTGACCGGCACGTCCGAGCCGTCCACACCGGTGAACTGCTTGGCCGCGTGGGTGTTCTGCGAGAGGAACCGCTCGATCCGCCGCGCGCGGCCGACCGTGACCTTGTCCTCTTCGGAGAGCTCGTCCATACCGAGGATGGCGATGATGTCCTGCAGGTCGTTGTACTTCTGCAGGATCCGCTTCACCTCGGAGGCGACCGCGTAGTGCTCGGCGCCGACGTACTCCGGGGCCAGGATTCGCGACGACGAGGCCAGCGGGTCCACGGCGGGGTAGATGCCCTTGTCGGACACCTTCCGCTCGAGGTTGGTCGTGGCGTCGAGGTGCGCGAACGTGGTCGCCGGGGCCGGGTCGGTGTAGTCGTCGGCGGGGACGTAGATCGCCTGCAGCGAGGTGATCGCGCGACCCCGGACCGAGGTGATCCGCTCCTGCAGCTCACCCATCTCGTCGGCCAGGTTGGGCTGGTAACCCACGGCGCTCGGCATCCGGCCCAGCAGGGTGGACACCTCCGAACCGGCCTGGGTGAACCGGAAGATGTTGTCGATGAAGAGCAGCACCTCCTGGTTCGCGACGTCACGGAAGTACTCCGCCATGGTCAGCGCCGAGAGGGCCACCCGCAGACGCGTACCCGGGGGCTCGTCCATCTGGCCGTAGACCAGCGCGGTGTCCTTGAGCACGCCCGCGTCGGTCATCTCGTGGATGAGGTCGTTGCCCTCACGCGTACGCTCACCGACACCCGCGAAGACCGAGGTGCCACCGAAGTTACGCGCGACTCGGATGATCATCTCCTGGATGAGCACCGTCTTGCCGACGCCGGCACCGCCGAACAGACCGATCTTGCCGCCCTTGACGTACGGAGCGAGCAGGTCGATGACCTTGATGCCGGTCTCCAGCATCTCCGTCTTCGGCTCCAGGTCGGCGAAGGCCGGGGGCTTGCGGTGGATCTCCCACCGCTCGCCGACCTCGTACTTCTCCCCGTCCTTGAGGTTCAGGACATCACCGATCACGTTGTAGACGTGACCCTTGGTGATGTCACCGACCGGAACGGAGATGGCCGAACCGGTGTCGGCGACCTCCTGGCCGCGAATCAGGCCGTCGGTGGGCTGCATCGAGATGGCCCGGATGACGTTGTCGCCGAGGTGCTGCGCGACCTCCAGCGTCAGCGTCTTGGCGCCCTCGGCCAAGGTCACCTCGACCTTGAGCGCGTTGTAGATCTCCGGCATGGCGTCGCGCGGGAACTCTACGTCGACGACCGGGCCGATGACCCGGACGACCCGACCGACGCCCGTCTTGGTGTCAGTAGTCATCATTCACTCCCCGCCGCCGCGAGCGCGTTCGCGCCGCCGACGATCTCACTGATTTCCTGGGTAATCGCGGCCTGCCGCGCCGAGTTCATCTCGCGCGTCAGCACCTTGATCATTTCTTCCGCGTTGTCGGTCGCACTCTTCATCGCCCGCCGCCGCGAGGCCGACTCACTGGCCGCCGAGTCCAGCAACGCCGCGTAGATCCGCGTGTTGATGTACTTCGGCAGCAGCGCGTCGAGCAACGCGTCCGCGTCCGGCTCGAACTCGTACGCCGGCAGCAGCACGCCCGCCTCTTCGGCGGTGCGCTCCTCCACCTGCATCGGAGCCAGCTCGGTCGCGGTCGGCGTCTGCGACATCAGCGACTTGAACTGCGTGTAGACCACGTGCAACTCGTCGACTCCGCGTACGCCGTCGGCGCCGTGGTCGTCGTCGGTGTCGTCCGCGCCCGCCACGAACGCCCTGATCAGCGTCTCGCCGACCTCCCGGGCGTTCTCGAAGCGCGGCTGCTCGGAGAAGCCCGACCAGCTCGCCTCGATCTCCCGTCCCCGGAACCGGTAGTACGAGATCGCCTTGCGACCCACCACGTAGAGGAGGACTTCCTTGCCCTCTTCCTTGAGCTTCGCGATGAGCTGCTCGGCGGTCTTGATCGCGTTGGCGTTGTAGCCGCCGCACAGACCCCGGTCACTGGTCACCAGCAGCACCCCCGCCCGGCGCACGACCGGACGCGGGGTGAGCAGCGGGTGATCGATGTTGGCGTTGCTCGCGAGCGCGGTCAGGACATGGGTGATCGCCCGGGCGTACGGCAGCGAAGCGGCGACCCGCTCCTGCGCCTTGGCGATGCGGCTGGTCGCGACCAGCTCCATCGCCTTGGTGATCTTCTTCATCGAGCGGGTCGTGCGGATCCGCCGACGAAGAGTCCGTACCTGTCCAGCCATGGGATTACTTCTTCTTCGGGGTGGGCACGACCCGCGTCACGGTCTCCGCGCCCTCACCCTCGAGAGCCTCGGCCGGGGCGTCGTGCACCACGACCTTGTCATCGGTGGCGAGGAACATGCCCTTGAACTTGACGACCGCGTCGTCCAGGGCGGCGACCACGTCGTCGTCCCAGGTGCCGGCGGCGATGGTGTCCAGCGTCGAGGCGTGCGAGTGCCGCAGGTACTGCAGGAACTCGGACTCGAAGCGGCGGACCTCGCCGACCGGGACGTCGTCGATCTTGCCCTCGGTGCCGGTCCAGATCGACACGGTCTGCTCGGCCGCCGGGTACGGCGAGAAGGCGGGCTGCTTGAGCAGCTCGACCAGTCGCGAACCCTTGTCCAGCTGCGCGCGGGAGGCCTTGTCCAGGTCGGAGGCGAAGGCGGCGAACGCCTCCAGCTCACGGAACTGGGCCAGGTCCAGCCGCAGGCGGCCGGCGACCTTGCGCATCGGCTTCTCCTGCGCGGCGCCACCGACTCGGGAGACCGAGGTACCGACGTTGATCGCCGGCCGGACACCCGAGTTGAACAGGCCTTCCTCGAGGAAGATCTGGCCGTCGGTGATGGAGATGACGTTGGTCGGGATGAACGCCGAGATGTCACCGGCCTTCGTCTCGATGATCGGCAGACCGGTCATCGAGCCGCCGCCCAGCTCGTCGGACAGCTTCGCGCAGCGCTCCAGCAACCGGGAGTGCAGGTAGAAGACGTCACCCGGGTACGCCTCACGGCCCGGCGGGCGACGCAGCAGCAGCGACACGGCGCGGTACGCCTCGGCCTGCTTGCTCAGGTCGTCGAAGATGATCAGGACGTGCTTGCCGGCGTACATCCAGTGCTGGCCGATGGCCGAACCGGCGTAGGGGGCCAGGTACTTGAAGCCGGCCGGGTCGGACGCGGGCGACGCGACGATGGTGGTGTACTCCATCGCGCCGTGCTGCTCGAGCGTGCCCTTGACCGACGCGATGGTGGAGGCCTTCTGGCCGATCGCGACGTAGATGCAGCGAACCTGCTTCTTCGGGTCGCCCGACTCCCAGTTCGCCCGCTGGTTGATGATCGTGTCCAGGGCGATGGTGGTCTTGCCGGTCTTGCGGTCACCGATGATCAGCTGACGCTGACCACGGCCGATGGGGGTCATCGAGTCGATGGCCTTGATGCCGGTCGCGAGCGACTCGTGCACGCTCTTGCGGACCATGACGTTGGGGGCCTGTACCTCGAGTTCGCGGCTGCCCTCGTTCTCGATCTCGCCGAGGCCGTCGATCGGCTCGCCCAGCGGGTTGACGACCCGGCCGAGGAACTTGTCGCCGACCGGGACGGAGAGCACCCGGCCGGTCCGCTTGACGGTCTGGCCTTCCTCGATGCCCTCGAACGGGCCGAGGACGACGACACCGATCTCCCGGACGTCGAGGTTCTGCGCGACACCCAGGGTGCCGTCGGCGAACTCCAGCAGCTCGTTGGCCATGGTCGAGGGCAGGCCCTCCACCTTGGCGATACCGTCACCGGCCTCGGTGACGATACCGACCTCCTCACGGGAGATCTCCGGTGTGTACGAGGAGACGAAGCGCTCCAGCGCTCCCCGGATCTCCTCGGACGAGATGGTCAGCTCGGCCATCCTCAGCTTCCTATCGGTGTCATGGTGCTCGAAAAATCCGTCTGTGTGTCTGTGCCGATCGCAGCAGCTCGGGCTCGCGCCTCCAGCGTGCCTGGTCCGGCGCTACTTGGCCGCCAGCGCGTTGCGCACGTCACTCAGCCGACGCGACACGGTGCCGTCGTAGAGGTCGGAACCGACCAGGACGCGCGCCCCGCCCAGGACCTTCGGGTCGACGGTGACCTTGAGGGCCACCTCCCGACCGTACCGCCGGGCCAGCGCCTCGCCGAGTTTCGCCTCGTCGGCGTCGCTCATCGGCTGGGCGACGGTGACGTACGCGACGCTCCGGTCCCGCTGCTCCGCCGCCAGCTCGACGAGACGGGTCAGCGCACCGGCGAACGACCGTCCACCGAAGCCCTTGACCGCCTCCTTCGCCAGCAGCACGGTCGCCGGCTTGGCCTTGCCGGTCAGCAACTGGTCGACCAGCTCGAACCGGCGCTGCACCGAAGCGGTCGAGTCACCGATCGCAGCCGCCAGCGCGGAGTCGCCGCCGGTGATCTGGCCGAACCGGAACAGTTCGTCCTCGACCTCGGCGAGCTCTCCGGCCCGGTCGGCGCCGACGACGAGCGCCTCGACGCCCAGTCGCTCGGCCCCGTCGAGCAGGTCGACCGGGCTGGACCAACGGCCCGCCACCAGCGAACCGAGCAGGTTCTGCGCGGTCGCCCCGATCTGCCCGCCGACCAGCCCGACGAGCAGCTGCGACCGCTCCTCACCCGTACGCGCCGGGTCGGAGAGCGCCCGCCGCAACCGCGGCTCGGCCCGCAGCAGCCCGGCCACGGCGAGGATCTCCTCCGCCGCCGTAGCCAACGCCGCCGCGTCGGTCAGCTGCTCCAGCTCGGCCCGGGTGGCCGCGTAGGACTCCCGGCTGGCTCCCTGCATCAGCGCGCCCCCGCCAGATCCGAGAGGAACCGGTCGACGGTGCCCTTACGGCGGGCCTCGTCCTCCAGCGACTCACCGACGATCTTGCCGGCCAGGTCGACCGCCAGGGTGCCGATCTCGCCCCGCAGCTCGTTGATGATGGACTGCCGCTCCGCGGCCAGGGCTTCCCGGCCGGTCGCGATGATCCGATCGCGCTCCTGCTGGGCCTGCGCCTGGATGTCGGCACGGATGCCCTCGGCGTCCGCGCGTGCCTCGTCACGGATGCGAGCAGCCTCGGTCCGCGCCTCGGCGAGCTGGGTCTTGTACTGCTCCAGCAGCGCGTTGGCCTCGGCCTGGGCCCGCTCGGCCCGCTCGATGCCGCCCTCGATCGCGTCGACTCGTGCCTTGAAGGTCTTCTCCATCTGCGGGAAGACGTACTTCATCAGCACGAAGCAGAGCACGCCGAAGGCGATGGTGCCGACGACCAGTTCCTGCCAGATCGGCAGAACGGGGCTCGGCGTGTGGTCACCCTCAGCAAGAAACATGATGTACCTCCGGTCTCAGGCCGGGTCCGGCGTCAGGCCGGGTTGGAGAAGACGAAGGCGAGGACCAGGCCGAACAGCGCCAGCGCCTCGGAGAGCGCGAAGCCCATGAAGAGGTACGGACGGGTCAGACCGGCCGACTCAGGCTGGCGCGCCGTCGCCTGGATGTAGGCGGCGAAGACGATACCCACACCGATGCCGGGGCCGATCGCGGCGAGGCCGTAGCCGATCGAGCTGATGTCGCCGGTGATCTCGGCAAGAGCCATTGTTCTTTCCTCCTGATATGCGCGTGACTCTCACGCGGCGCTTGTGGTGCGAACTTAGGTGGATCTAGAAGATCAGTGCTCGTCCGCGAGCGAGGTCTGCACGTAGCTGGCGGTCAGCAGGACGAAGACGTACGCCTGCAGCAGCGCCACACCCGCCTCGAAGAGCGTCATGACGATCGACATGCCCCACGAGATCACGCCTACGGCGGCCAGACCGATGTTGCCGGTGCCCATCAGCACGAACCCGCCGAGCGTGAAGACCAGCAGGATCAGGTGGCCGGCGAAGAGGTTGGCGAAGAGCCGGACGGCCAGCGTGACCGGGCGGATGAGCAGGATCTGCGCGAGTTCGATCGGCAGCAGGATCGGCTGCACCCACCACGGCGCCGGAAGCAGGATGCTGGTCTTGACGTAGTGCCCGAAGCCGTGCTTCTTGATGCCCTGGTACCAGTAGAGGCCGAAGCTGATCAGCGCGAGCACCGCCGGGAAGGCGATGTGCGAGCTCGGCGAAATCTGGAAGCCGGGGATGACGGCGAAGATGTTGATGAAGCAGATGAAGACGAAGAGGGTCGTCAGGTACGGCGCGAAACGCGGCCCTTCGTGCCCGATGACCTCTTTGCTGATCCCGTTACGCACAAAGCTGTAGATCGACTCGCCGAGCCACTGCGCCTTGGTCGGAACGATCTTCGGGTTCCGCTGCGTGACCAGGAAGAAGACGATGATGATCGCGACTGCGATCCAGACCATGATCGAGAACTTGGTGACCCAGTTTCCGACCAGTCCCGGCGGGAAGAATTCTTCGACGCTCGGAGGCCACGGCACGCTGCTGTCTGCCAGTGGCGCAAGCTGAAGGCTCACCCGTCCATCCTTTCGATCACGTGCCCATGTTCTTGACGATCAGGTAGACCGCCCCGGCCATGCCGACCAACATGCCGATCAGGGTGCCGAAGTGCATGGGCACGTCCAGCCATTTGTCGACAAGCCACCCGATGCCGCCCCAAACGCCGATCCCGGCGATCAGGTAACCGACGGCAGTCCAGCCTGCATTAGCACCCGCTTGAGGAGTGGGGCGCTTCTGAGGGGACTGGTCACCGGCCATGACGCGCGAACCTTATCAGTCGTTACGGCGGTGTGTCGGAGCGACCCCCCTGCGCACGGTTCGCAGTGTGAGCGGGGCGGCACGTTCTGTCAGATTCATCGTTGCGCGGCAACCCTCGGACGCTGTCTCATAGACAGCAACCCCTACCCCTCCCAAGGTTGGTGCCCCGAGATGCCGAGGACCACTGTACCTGTTGTCTTGCTGGTGCTTGCCGCGCTGCTCACGGGGTGCGAGCCCACCCATGCCGGCGAGGGACCGAAGCCGGTGGACTGCACCGTCGTCGTGGACGGTCCGGAGAAGGCCGACACCACCCAGCGCATCGAAGGACGCGTACGCTTCCGGTGCGGCAAGCCGGGTGCCGAGAAGCTCACGGTGAAGATCCGGATGGAGCAGAAGTCCGGTAGCAAGTGGAAGGTCGTGACCAGCAAATCCTTCACCGTGAAGGGGAAGCAGACGATCGCGGCCGAGCTGAAGTACCAGAACCGCACGGTCAGCATCGGCTGCAAAGACGGCACATTCCGTACCGTCGTCGACTGGAGCCGGACGTCGCGCGGGAACACCGAGAGCGACAACCTGATCAGCGGCTCGATGTCGAACCCGTGCAAGTCGCTGTTCGGCGACCGCTGACGAGCCGGCTGAAGACGGTCAGACCTCGAGGGTGAACTTGGCCCGCGAGGTCCACCAGATCTGGGTGCCGGTCCACGCGAGCACGGCGACCAGCACCCCCGCGGCCAGCCACAGGGTTCCGGACCAGTCGCGCGAGGCGACCCAGCCGACGAACGCGAAGAGCACTGTGAACTTGATCGCATAGGTGCCCAGCGCCGCGACCAGCAACATGCTGCGCTTGACCTTGTCGACCCACGCGACGACGCCGGTGGAGATCAGGTAGCTGAGCACGACCAGCGCCGTTCCCGCCAGGAAGCCCAGCAGGCCGGACCCCCCGTGCACCACCAGCCCCACGACGGCGCCGAGGACTCCGGCCGCCCCGGTCACGAGGAGGGCCGGGCGCAGGTATCCCGTCGCAGAGCTGGTCACGGGAGAAGGCTACCGGTTGAGCAGGGCGGCTGCGAGCGGGCGTACGGTGGCTTCGATCTCGTCGGCGACCCGGGAGAACGTCTGGTCGCCCCGGCCCCAGGGGTCGTCGAGATCGTCGTCGTGCAGCGGCGCCGCCGTCCCGCGTACGCGGTTGACCGCCGCGACGAGCGCCTCGCCGCGTACCTGGATGTCCTCAGGAGTCTCGCCGACCGGCGGCAGCTCGCCGAGATCCACGCGCCCGATCAGCCGGCCGAACTCGCCCAGCACGAAGGTGCGGCTCTCCGCGTCCGGCCGCAGCGCGGTCACGTACTCCGCCTGGTCGGCCGTCGCGGTCAGGATGAGATCCGCCGCGTCGATGTGGTCCGCCCGCAGTTTCCGGGCCGCGAAGTCGGCCGGGTCCGCCCCGCGCGCCTTCACCTGGCGGGCCGCGGGCGGGTTCATCTCCTCGCCCTCGTGCCAACCGCCGGTGCCCGCGCTGTGCGAGTGCACGACGTCGTCCGAGCCGCCCGCCTCGCGTACCTCGTGGGCGAGCAGCCGTTCCGCCATCGGCGACCGGCAGATGTTGCCCATGCAGACGTGCAGCACGACGAACGGGGGCAGGTGATGGGTGGCCATCACGCCGCCGCCGGCTGGATGTCGGGCACGACCGACCGCAGCTGGTCGAACTCGATCGCGCCCTGGCGCAGCACGACCGGGCGCTCTTGGGTGAGGTCGACGATCGTCGACGGCACCGGAGCCGGGCAAGGCCCGGCCTCCAGGTAGACGCTCACCTTGTAGCCGAGCTGCTCACGCGCCTCGTCGGCGGTGTTCGCGGTCGGCTCGCCGGTCAGGTTGGCCGAGGACACCGCCATCGGCCCGGTCTCCCGCAGGATCTCCAGCGCCACCGGGTGCAGCGGCATCCGGACCGCCACCGTCCCGTTGGTCTCGCCGAGATCCCATTGCAGGCTGGCCGCCTGCTCGACGACGATCGTCAGCGCGCCGGGCCAGAAGGCCTCGACCAGGTCGCGGGCCCGGGACGGCATCCGGGCGACCAGCCCGTCCAGGGTGTTACGGGAGCCGACGAGGACCGGCGGCGGCATGTGCCGGCCGCGCCCCTTGGCGTTCAGCAGCGCCGTCACCGACCACGACTTGAACGCGTCCGCGCCGACGCCGTAGACCGTGTCGGTGGGCAGGACGACGAGGTCGCCGCTCTTCACGGCCGAGACGGCGGCCTCGATCCCCAGGTCGCGCTCGGCGACGTTACGGCAGTCATAGAGCCTCACGAGGTGCAATCCTGCCACTTCGGCCCGGCGGTCCGCCGCACCCTCCCGCCCCCCGGAACGCGCGGGTCATTTCACGCCGGTCGTGAAGCGTGGTCGGCCCGCCAGGTCGGGCAGGCCGCGTACGTCGCGGAAGTGCCGCCCGAGGATCCGCGCGACCTCCTCCGGGTGCGACTCGTCGTGCTCGATTCCCGCCCGGCCGCCGTCGCGGAGCAGGTCCGCGGCCAGCTCGGCCACCGCCGGGATCAGATCCAGGCCGTCGACCCCGGCGAACACGGCCAGCGGCGGATCCGCGCGCACTTCCACGGGTACGCGTTGAGCAGCGGGCACATAGGGCGGGTTGCAGAGGACCAGATCGGCTTGGCCGCGTACCTCGGCGAGGAGGTCGGGATCCCGGACGTCACCCGGCACCACTCGCACCCGCGTGCCGAAAGCGTTGCGGCCCAGCCATTCCAGCGCCTCCGGCGACACCTCGACGGCGTACGCCTCGGCGTCCGGGCGCGCTCGGGCCACCGCCAGCGCCAGGGCGCCGCTGCCGCTGCACAGGTCGACGACGGTCGGCCGTTCCAGGCCGGCGATGTGGTCGATCCCCCACTGGGCGAGCGTCTCCGTCTCCGGCCGGGGGACGAAGACGCCGGGCCCCACCTGAAGATCGAGGTCGAGGAACCAGGCATTGCCCGTGATGTGCTGGAGCGGCTCCCGGGCCGCCCGGCGCTCGACGACGGCCCGATAGCGCTCGGCCTGGACGGTGTCGATCACGTCGAGCAGGTAGAGCCGGCCGCGCTCGCACTCCAGGACATGGGCCAGCAGCAGCTCCGAGTCGGTTCGCGGGCTGCCCACCCCGGCTGCGCCCAACCGGCTGGCCGCCTCCCGAAGAAGCGACCTGACCTGCGCAGATTCACCGGCCTGCACGTCTGTCAGTTTACTGCCGGGACAGCTCGGTCTCACCCGCGAGGCGGGCGGCCCGGTCGGCGGCGGTCAGCGCGTCGAGCACGCCGTCCAGGTCTCCGGCCAGGGCCAGATCGAGGTTGTACGCCGTATAGCCGATCCGATGGTCGGTGATCCGGTTCTGGGGGAAGTTGTAGGTCCGGATGCGCTCCGACCGGTCGACCGTCCGCACCTGCGCCTTGCGGGCGTCGGACGCGGCGGCGGCCGCCTCCTCCTCAGCGGCCTGCGCGAGCTTGGCCCGCAGCATGCGCATCGCCCGGTCCTTGTTCTGCAGCTGCGACCGCTCGTTCTGGCAGGTCACCACGATCCCGGTGGGCAGGTGCGTGATGCGTACGGCGGAGTCGGTGGTGTTGACCGACTGCCCGCCCGCGCCCTGCGACCGGTAGACGTCGATCCGCAGGTCGCTGGGATCGATGACGACCTCGGTCTCCTCGGCCTCCGGCGTCACCAGTACGCCCGCCGCCGAGGTGTGGATGCGGCCCTGCGACTCGGTCACCGGCACCCGCTGGACCCGGTGTACGCCGCCTTCCCACTTCAGCCGCGACCACACGCCGTGACCGCCGTCCGGTACGCCCTTGGTCTTGATCGCGACCGCCACGTCCTTGTATCCGCCGAGGTCGGAGTCCTGCGCGTCGAGGACTTCCGTCACCCAACCGCGCCTTTCGGCGTATCGCAGGAACATCCGGAGCAGGTCCCCCGCGAAAAGCGCGGATTCCTCGCCGCCTTCGCCCGCCTTGATCTCCAGGATCACGTCCTTGGCGTCGTTGGGGTCGCGGGGCATGAGCAGTTCCGCGAGGCGTTCCTCCAGCTCGGGCAGCCGGGCCTCGAGCGCCTCCGCCTCCGCGGCGAAGTCGGCGTCGAGCGCGGCCAGTTCCCTGGCCGCGGCGAGGTCGGCGCGAGCCTGTGCCAGCTCACCCGCGGTCTTGTGGATCGGGGTGAGTTCGGCGAACCGGCGGCCGACCTTGCGGGCGGCGGCCTGGTCGGCGTGGATGGCCGGGTCCGCGAGCGTCTTCTCCAGCTGGTCGTACTCGGCCAGCAGTTCGGTCAGCCGATCGGTGCTCATCCGCGCCGTCCCCTCCTGTCGAAACCCCGGTGTACACACGAAGAGGGCGGCGCGCCGCGTCCTTCATGAACGCGGCGCGCCGCCCTCCGCGGCAGCTACTTGGCGGCCTTGCCGACCTTGGCGTACTTCGCCTGGAACTTGGCCACGCGGCCGGCGGTGTCCAGGACACGCTGCTTGCCGGTGTAGAACGGGTGGCACTCGTTGCACGACTCCGCGTGGATCTGACCGTTCTTCGCGGTGCTGCGGGTCGTGAAGGAGTTGCCGCAGGAGCACGTGACGGTGGTCACGTTGTACTCCGGGTGGATACCAGACTTCATGTCGCCTCAGGTCCTCTCATGGCTGTGCGCTGGGTCGCCGTCAACACTGACCACTGCCTTCAGCGGCCGGCTCGGGCGTGAACCAGCGCCCCGGCGGTTGCCGGGCCGATTGTCCATCTTGCCACGCGTCCCAATTAGGGTGCGCAGCAGGTGACGAGATCCGTAACGTGACACCCCCCTTAGCTATTCCGCCACCCCTCGAAAGGGACCGATTGTGGTCACGCTCACCGACCTCTTCCCGGCGGGCGCGCTCCAGGCTGCGCTCGACGCCGGTCATCTGCGTACGCAGACTCATCCGGAGCTGCCCTTGGTGATCTACAACTACACCGAGAAATGCGCATACGACGGCGCTTGGAGCGAAACCACGCTTATCTGCCGAGGGTTGATCGCGCACGCCCAAACCGGCGAGATCCTCGCGCGGCCCTACCGGAAGTTCTTCAACCACGGCCAGGCCGGCGCGCCCACGTTCGCGCTGGACGAGGCGGTGGAGGTGACCGACAAGGCCGACGGCTCGCTGGGGATCGTCTACCCCGTCTCGGGCGGCCACGCCGTCGCGACGCGCGGCTCGTTCGCCTCCGACCAGGCGGTCCGGGCGACCGCGCTGCTGCGTAAGCGGTACCCGGACTGGTCGCCGCCGGCCGGCCAGACGGTTCTCTTCGAGATCATCTACCCGGAGAACCGGATCGTGGTCGACTATGGGGGCATGGAGGATCTCGTCCTGCTCGGCGCGGTCGACACGATCTCCGGCCGGTCGCTCGGTCCGGCGCAGGTCGCCTGGCCCGGCCCGCGCGTCGAGACGTTCGAGTACGCCACCTTCGGCGCCGCGCTGGCCGCCCCGGCCCGGGCGAACCGGGAGGGCCTGGTCGTCCACGCCTTCGCCACCGGTGAGCGCGTGAAGATCAAGTACGAGGACTACCTGCGGCTGCACCGGATCGTGACCGGGCTCACCTCCCGGACGATCTGGGAGGCGCTGGTGGCCGGGTCGACCGTGGCCGAGATCTGCGAGCCGCTGCCCGACGAGTTCCACGTCTGGGCCCGGGAGGTGGCCGACCGGCTGCGTACCGAGGTCGACGCCGGGGTCGAGGAGGCCGAGCGGGTCTTCCAGGAGATCGTGGCCGGCCTGCCCGACGGCTACAGCCGCAAGGACTTCGCGCTCGTCGCAAGCCGGCACGAGCTGCGCGGTCTGCTGTTCGCCCGGCTCGACGAGCGGGATCTTCGCCCCGCGCTCTGGCAGGCGGCCAAGCCCGAGGCCGGCGAGACGCCCCATGGACGGACCTTCGATGACGAGTGACCCTGCTTCGATCTCTCCGACCTCTCCGACCTCTCCGACCGAGCCGGCGGGCGGCACCGGGCCGCTTCCGGCCGGCAGCACCGTCCTGCTGGAGGGCATCGTCGGGTCGACGGCGTACGGCCTGGCCGGTCCGCACTCTGATGTGGACCGGCTAGGTGTCTTCGCCGCCCCGACCGAGTCCTTCCACGGACTGCGCCCGCCCCGCGAGTCCATCGTGGAAAACGAGCCGGACCGGACGCTGCACGAGGCCGGGAAGTACTGCCGCCTCGCGCTGTCCGGCAATCCCACCGCCATCGAGCTGCTGTGGCTGCCCGATGAGCTCTACGAGGTGCGTACGCCGCTGGGCGACGAACTGATCGGCCTCCGGTCGGCGTTCCTCTCGGCGCCCCGCGTGCGCGACGCCTTCCTGGGGTACGCCGCCCAGCAGCTGTCCCGGCTCGGCAGCAAACGCCGCAGCGGGAACTGGATCGACCGGCGGGCCGCCAAGCACGCCCGGCACATGCTGCGCCTGATCGACCAGGGGCTGGCCCTCTACGAGACCGGGGTGCTGCCGATCCGGCTCGCCGACCCCGAGCGGTACCTCGACTTCGGCACCCATGTGGACGCCGACCCCGGCCTCGCCGGGCCGGTGCTCGAAGACGCCCGGGAGCGGTTCGCCGCCGCGCGTACCGTCCTGCCGGAGCAGCCGGACGAGGCCGCGGTCGAACACTGGCTGCTGCGCGTACGCGCGCACCACCTGAACGGAGACTGATGCGTACCCCCACCCTGACCATCACCCGTGGCCTGCCCGGCTCGGGCAAGACCACCTGGGCCAAGACTCAGCAGCCGAAGGCGGTCCGGGTCAATCGCGACGATCTGCGCCTGATGCTGCACGGCGGCCGGCTCGGCGAGTCGTGGGCGGAGAACCAGGTGTCGATCGCCCACCGGTCCTCGATCGAAGCTCTGCTGCGCGCCGGCGTCGACGTGATCAGCGACAACACCAACCTGCGCGCGCGATACGTCCGGGATCTCGCCGAACTCGGGATGGCCTGCGGAGCCGCCGTCGTCATCGAGGACTTCACCGGCGTACCGCTGGAGGTCTGCATCGAACGGGACGCCCTGCGACCGGACCCGGTGGGTGAGGAGGTCATCCGCTCGATGCACGCCCGCTACCTGGCGGGCAAGCGCGCGCCGCTGGACCTGCCGGTCGCCCCGCCCGCGGCGGTCTACGAGCCGCCCGCGGACCGGCCGAGCGCGATCCTGGTCGACCTGGACGGCACGGTGGCCCTCATGGGCGACCGGTCGCCCTACGACGTCACCCGGGTCCACCTGGACCGGCCCAACGAGCCCGTCATCGCGGCGGTACGCGCGATGCACGCCGCCGGGCACACCATCGTCTACTGCTCCGGCCGCACCGACGACGGGCGGGCGCTGACCGAGACCTGGCTGGCCGAGCACGTCGGCGTACCGCACGCGGGTCTCTACATGCGCGCCTTCGGCGACGCCCGTAAGGACTCGGTGGTGAAGCGGGAACTGTTCGAGCGGCACATCCGCGCGGAGTTCCGGGTCATCGCCGTCTTCGACGACCGCAACCAGGTCGTCCGCATGTGGCGAGAGGTGGGCCTGACCGTCTTCCAGGTCGCCGAAGGCAACTTCTGACCGCCCCGCCCGACGGACGCCCGTACGCACGAAGAAGGGGGCTGGGTTCGCACCCAGCCCCCTTCTTCTATGTCGTGCTTACTCGCCAGGAGTCGTCTTGGCGATCTGCATGAGGAACTCGATGTTCGTCCGCGTCTGCTTGAGCTTGTCGAGCAGCAGATCCAGCGCGGCCTGCGAGTCCAGCGAGTGCAGAACCTTGCGGAGCTTGTGGACGATCGCCAGCTCCTCCGGCGCCAGAAGGATCTCTTCCTTCCGCGTACCGGACGGGTCGATGTCGATCGCCGGGAAGATGCGCTTGTCGGCGATCTTCCGGTCGAGCTTCAGCTCCGCGTTGCCGGTGCCCTTGAACTCCTCGAAGATGACCGTGTCCATCATGGAGCCCGTCTCCACCAGCGCCGTGGCGATGATGGTGAGCGAGCCGCCGTTCTCGATGTTGCGGGCGGCGCCGAGGAAGCGCTTGGGCGGGTAGAGCGCGGTCGAGTCGATACCGCCGGACAGGATGCGGCCCGACGCCGGCGCGGCCAGGTTGTACGCCCGGCCGAGGCGGGTGATCGAGTCCAGCAGGACGACCACGTCGTGACCGAGTTCCACCAGGCGCTTGGCGCGCTCGATGGCCAGCTCGGCGACGGTGGTGTGGTCCGTCGGCGGACGGTCGAAGGTGGAGGCGATGACCTCACCCTTGACCGAGCGCTGCATGTCGGTGACCTCTTCCGGCCGCTCGTCCACGAGCACGACCATCAGGTGGGTCTCCGGGTTGTTGTGGGTGATCGCGTTGGCGATCGCCTGCAGCACCATGGTCTTGCCCGCCTTCGGCGGGGACACGATCAGCGCACGCTGGCCCTTGCCGATCGGCATCACCAGGTCGATGACCCGGGTGGTGAGCACGTTCGGCTCCGTCTCCAGCCGCAGGCGGTCCTGCGGGTAGAGCGGGGTCAGCTTGTAGAACTCGGGGCGGCGCTTGGCCTCCTCGGCCTCCATGCCGTTGATCGTGTCGAGCCGGACCAGCGGGTTGTACTTGTCCCGGCGGCCTTCGCCCTCACGGGCGGAGCGCACCGCTCCGGTGATCGCGTCACCGCGGCGCAGGCCGTACTTCTTGACCTGCGACATCGCGACGTAGACGTCGTTCGGGCCGGACAGGTATCCGCTGGTGCGGACGAATGCGTAGTTCTCGAGCACGTCGACGATGCCGGCCACCGGGATGAGGACGTCGTCCTCGGCGACCTGCGGCTCCCGAGCGGGGGAGGACTCCCCGTCACGCTCGTTGCGGCCCCGACGGCGGTCGCGGAAGCGGCTACGCCGTCCGCGACGGCCACCGTCCTCGTCGTCGTCGTAGTTGCGGTCGCGGTCGTTGCCACGGTCGCCGCGCGGCTTGTCGTCCCCGCTGTCGCCCTCGTCGGAGGGCTGGTTGCGGTTGCTCCGCTCGCCGCGCTCGGCACGCTCGTTCCCGCCCCGGTCGCTGTTGCGCTCGCGGCGCTCCCGGCGTTCACGCTGGGGACGCTCGGTGCCCTCGGGCCGGCTCTCCTCCTGGGAGGCCGGGGCGACAGCGGACTCGGTCGGCTGCGCGGTCTCCCGCGACCGCTCAGCCGGCGGGCCGGCGGGACGGCTGGCCCGGCGGGAACGCTCCCGCTCGGCCGGACGCTCCGCAGGCGCTTCGGTGCTCGGCGCGGCGGCCGCGTCGCGTACCTCAGCTCGCACCTCATCGCGGGTGTTGCCGGCGGTGGCGGCCACCTCGGCGCGGGGCCGGGGCGTCCCGGCTTGACGCTCCTGAATCGCGGAGATGAGTTCGCCCTTGCGCATCCGGGCAGTGCCCGAGATGCCCAGCGAGGCGGCCATGCTCTGCAGTTCCGGGAGCAGCATCGCTGTCAGGCCGCTGCCCGACCGGCGGCGCCGGGCGGTGCCGGCGGAGGCGTCGTCAGCGACGGTGGAGACATCCGACGTGGTGTCGGTAGTGTCGCTCAATGGATTCCTTCCCTCGATGGGCCGAGCTGCCCGGGTTGCGTCTGGCGCTGAAGGCTTCAGCGCTCGGCGCGAAGAGTGGCCGGGCGGCCTGGCGATACACCCGCCCCATCAGAACCTGAGGCAGGGGTTTGTCGCGCAACCGAGCAAATCTTTGCGCAGCGCGGCTTGCGGACGGGGGTGGGCGGAGACCCGCCATTAACCGTTGGGGAAAGCCGAACCGCCGAAGAACGCTGTCTCGCGGCTGTGCTAGGTCAAAGCCTAGCTAACTCGTGAGACCTGCGGCAATAGGGTCCCGCTCGGCGTGTCCAGCTTAGCTCATGAGATGGGCTCCCCGCGAATCGAACCCCAGGTTGTGGCGGATCCAACCGATTCCCAGGTCGAAACCGGACGGTACCCCGGAGAGCGCCAGGACGGTGGGTCCCGCGCCGGAGACCACAGCCGCCACTCCAGCCTCACGAAGCCGCCGGACCACGTCCGCGGTCCCGGGCATCCCACCCGCCCGGTACGCCTGGTGCAGCCGGTCCTCGGTGGCCGCGTACAGCAGGGCCGGATCGGCGGTCAGCGCGTGCACGAGAAGGGCGGAGCGCCCCGCGTTGAAGGCGGCGTCGGCGTGCGGCACGGTGGCGGGCAGCGCCGCTCGGGCGACCGCCGTCAGGCCCTGGACGTCCGGCACGAAGGCGACCGGCTGGACACTCTGGACGGGCGTCATCGTCGCGGCCCGGGCGCGGTGCTCGTCGTCGAGCCAGGCGATCGTGAACCCACCCAGTACGCACGGCGCGACGTTGTCGGGGTGTCCCTCGATGGCTCCCGCGATCTCCAACGCCAGTTCCCGGTCGGTCTTCCCGACGAGCGCCTGCGCAAGCGTCACTCCAGCCACAATGGCCGCACTGGACGATCCGAGCCCCCGAGCCTGCGGAATCCGGTTCACGCAGCGCAGCTCGACCTCCGGCGCGGTCGCCCCGAGCGCCTCGAACGCCGTACGCATCGAGCGCACGACCAGATGCGACTCGTCGGCGGGCAACTCCCCCGCGCCCTCGCCGGTGATCTCGACCCGGGTCGGCCCGTCCACGACGGTCGCCGTGACCTCGTCGTAGAGGGTCAGGGCGACGCCTAGGGCGTCGAAGCCGGGGCCGAGGTTGGCGCTCGTGGCGGGGACCCGGACGGTGACCGGGCCGGGCTGCGGGGAGATCGACACAGCGGTCATCGTAGGTGCGGAACGCCGGTACGATCCTCGCGAACCCACCCCTCGGGAGGAAACGTGTCGGATTACTTTCCGCTGAACGCCTCGTTCCTGATCTCGATGATTCCGGTCCTGCTGACGCTCGTCACTTTTCTCGCCGGGTTCATAGCGGTGATGGCCAATCGGCGGAAGCTGGGCAAGGCGACCGGCCTGGCCGCGGCGGGCACCGGCGTGTTGACGTTCGGCGCGCTGCTCAACGTCGGCTGGTACATCGTCACGTACAACATGCCCGTGATCATGCGCGACTTCGAGGTCTCCTACAGCACGATCAGCGTCTGGTACAGCATCGCCGGCCTCTGCCTCGGCGCGGTGCACCTGCTGGGCTTCATCCTCCTGCTCGTCTCGGTGTTCGCGGGGCGCGCCGCGGCTCCGGCGACTCCGGCCGGGACTCCGCCCATCGCTCCGGGCGGGCCCATCGCTCCGGGCGCGCCCTTCAGCCAGTACGCCCCGCCCGCCGCTCCCGGCTCGCCGATCCAAGGCTGACCCAACCCAGGGCTCTCGCTTGTCCGCTGGATCAGGGCTCTAGGTCGAATCTTGGCCCAAGATTCGACCGGGAACCCTGATCCAGCGCGAAGAGACCACGCCAGCGGGTGCGAATGAGCTAGGCGGTGGCGAGGTCGCCGCGGGCGATCCGTCGAGTGGCGAACCGCCAGCCGGCGGCGTACGCGAGAGTCGTGAGCGCGCATCCGGCGACGAGCATCCTGGTGTCCACGGAGTCGACGAGCAGCCCGGCGACGAACTGCGACGCCGTCACCGCGATCATGGCGATCATCGTGTCGGTCGCGCCGATCCGGCCGCGCAGCTCGTCCGGCACCGACCGCTGGATCGCGTACGCGCTCATGACCCAGTTGCCCCCACCGGCGGCGTGCGCCACGAAGATGCCGAGCAGCGCGAGCGGGAACCAGTCGACCGCCGCCACCCCCAGGTACGCCACCCCGTAGCAGGCCATCGAGATGGACAGTCCTGGTAGGAGCCACTCGGTCCGGTTCAGCACCCGCCGCAGGACGAACGGGCCGAGGAGCGAGCCGAGGCCGCGGACGGCGTACATCAGGCCGACGCCCATCGCCCCGACGCCGTAGTGCAGGGCGAGCAGCGGGAAGGCCACCAGGAGGCCGTTGCCGACGCCGACCGCCGCCTTCACGGTCACGAGCGAGACGAGGCGCGGACGGCGGCGCAGGTAGCCCATCGCCTCCCGGATCGCCGGCCAGGCGTCGGACCGGTCGGCGGTCGCCACGGCGACCTGGGTCGGCTGGTGGATCCCCCAGCTCAGTGCGGCCGAGATCGCCAGCAGGATCGCGACCGCCCCGAAACACACGTACGGCGAGACGAGGCTCGCCAGCACACCGCCCAGCGAGGACCCGACGACCGTCATCGTGCCCCAGGTCGACCCGGCGACGGCCATGGCGGCGGACAGCTCGTTCGGCTGGACCAGATTGGGCAGCGCCGAGTTCGCGGCCGGGCCGAAGAACGCCTTCGCGCTCGCGAGCACGGCGATAGCCACCGCCGCGAGCGGCCCCGCCCAGTGCCCTCGAACGAAGAACATGCCGCACACGGCGACACAGGCCGCGAGGTTGGCGACGATCATCATGCGCTTACGGTCCACCCGGTCCGCCACGGTCCCCGCGTACGGCAGCAGCAACGCGACGACGCCGGTGTCCACGGCGAGCACCACCCCGCCCCAGAAGCCGCCGCCGGTGAGGTCGGTGAGCAGCACCAGGACCGGGACCATGAGGAACCAGTCGGCGCCGTTGGTGATCAGCTGAGCGAGGAAAAGCCGGCGGAAGTCACGGTTTTGCGTTAGGAGCGCACGCACTCCAGCACCTTACAAGGACAGGTGCCTCAGGCAAGATCCAGGGCCTTGGCCGCCGTGAGCCCGTCCAGCGCGATCGTGGTCGGCGCGGGCGCGGTGGAGATCGCCCACTCCGGATCCTTCAGACCGTGGCCGGTCACGGTGCACACGATGGTCGAGCCCGCGGGCAGCAGCCCCTTGTCCGCCGACTGCATCAGACCCGCGACGCTCGCGGCGCTGCCCAGCTCCACGAACACGCCCACCTCACGCGCCAGCAGGCGGTACGCCGAAAGGATCTCCCGGTCGGTGACGCTCGAGATCAGTCCACCGGACGCGTCTCGCGCCTCGACGGCCTTGGTCCATGAGGCGGGATTGCCGATCCGGATCGCCGTCGCGATCGTCGACGGGTGCTCGACCACGTTGCCGGTGACGAGCGGAGCCGCGCCGGCGGCCTGGAAGCCGAACATCTTCGGCTGGCGGGTCGTGTTGCCGGCCGCGAGGTCCTCCGAATACCCCATCCAGTACGCGCTGATGTTGCCGGCGTTGCCGACCGGCAGGCAGTGGATGTCGGGGGCGTCGCCGAGCGCCTCCACGATCTCGAAGGCGGCCGTCTTCTGGCCGTGCAGGCGGTCGATGTTCACCGAGTTCACCAGCGCGACCGGGTAGTCGACGGCGAGCTTGCTGGCCAGTGCCAGGCAGTCGTCGAAGTTTCCGGTCACCTGCAGCAGCTTGGCGCCGTGCACGAGCGCCTGGGCGAGCTTGCCCAGGGCGATCTTGCCCTGCGGCACCAGGACGGCACACGTGATGCCCGCCCGAGCCGCGTACGCCGCCGCGCTGGCGCTGGTGTTGCCGGTGGAGGCGCAGATGATGGCCTTCGCGCCCTGCTCGACGGCCTTGGAGACGGCGACGGTCATGCCGCGGTCCTTGAACGAACCGGTCGGGTTCGCGCCCTCGACCTTGAGGTAGACGTCGCATCCGGTGCGGCCGGACAACACCGGCGCGGGGACCAGCGGCGTGTTCCCCTCATGCAGAGTGATCACGGGCGTGGCCGCCGAGACAGGCAGCCGGTCCCGATAGCGATCGATCAATCCACGCCACATGCTGGTCTCCTCACACAGAGTCACAGGCTAGCCTGCCTGCTCAACGCTCGGATCACCAGTCGGTTCCACCCTCCGGGAAGAGCGCACGCCCTTCCCGGAAGGTGCCGGTCACGCCGCGAGCGGAGTGAGCTCGGCCGGATCGAAGCCGGTCTGCTCGCAGAAGTCCGCGATGGTCCGCGCGGGATCACCGGGGTCGCGCTGGTACAGCGTGACGGTGTGAACCTTCGGGTCGGCCGAGCCGAGGAAGGCCAGCGTCTGCCCGCTGCCGATCTGGAAGACCAGCACCGGCAGCGAGGCGTCGCCCACCGGCACGGTGTCGAAGAGCGACCGGAGATAGTCGCCCATCCTGGTGGTCGACCAGTCGGCCTTGGCGATCGCCTTGGCGTGCCCGAACGTCTGCCATTCCTGGACGCCGAGCGCGCGGTAGCGCGGGGCGGGCCAGGGCTGGCGGGCGTCCAACGCGGTCGCGACCTTGCCGAGGAACTCCTTGACCCGCGGCTCGTCGTGCCGAATCTCGATCGCGTTCTCGCCCAGCAATACGGATGCGCCCAGGGCGTGCCCGATCGCCTCCCGATAGGCCGCCGGGCCGCTGCGGAAGAAGTCGTACTCGATCATCCGCCCGGCCATCTCGGCCGCGTCCTCGTCGGACAGCTCCCGGTAGTAGTCGGTCAGGTAGAGGATCTGGTTCAGCGTTCCCCGCCAGACCTCGTCGGTCATCAAGTTCACCACCACAGGTCTTCCGTAAGGTTCTCAGGTTTGAGGCCTTGGGCGAGCAGCTCGTCCCGGGCCTGGGCATGGTGAGACGGCGTGGGCCGATAGTGCCCGCTGCTGTTGTTCATGCCGGTGACCACCCCATTCTTCACGGTCAGCTCACCGGCGCTGGCCACGGGTTGGCCGCCCAGGAAGCTCGAGTGGTGGAAGTCGCCGACCCCGTGGTAGTTGCTCGCGTAAAGGTTGCCGTTGCCGTCCATGACGAAGACCGCGCGGCCCGCCCCGTTGTGAGCCGAACCACCGGAGGTCGAGTCGAACAGGCTGCCGTCGCTGGCCCGGCGCAGTTTGCCTTCGCCGTCGACGACGAGCCGGAACTGCTCGCGGCCGGCCTCGTCGAAGTACCGCACACCGTTGCTCGGCACCTTGAAGATGTCGGTGGCCGCTGCCGCGTCCGTCTCGTTGGCGTACTTGTCGAGCAACTTGCGGGGATAGAGGTAGCCGTTCGCCGGGCCTGTCCGCGGTGGTGGTAATTCATCAGGTCGCAGCGGCGGCGGACCGTCCGCATTGCGAGTCAGCGGGTTGCTGCGGCCGAGCTTCTTCAACAGCTCCTTGAGCTGTTCCAGGATCTCGCCGAGCTTCTTGACCATCGGGGTGAGCTTCTTGAGGCTCGACAGCAGCGCCCGGACGAACTTCTGAATCTTGTTGACCCAGGTCGTCACCAGTGAGACGACCTGGCCGATGACGACCGGCGTCGCCAGGCCCAGGGTCAACCCCGCCTCAGCGAGCCACTGCGGCAGCCGGGCGGCGAGCGTCCCGATGAACTGCGCGATCAGGTCGCGGACGATGCCCCGGACCAGGCCGACGATCAGCCCGGCGCCCATCACCGCGTAGTGGATGCCGTGGGCCGCCTTGCTGATGCCCTCCATGACGGACAGGTGACCGGCCGCGTGCCCCCGGTACGCGTCCCCGGAGTCCCCCAGCCACTCGGCCGTCTCGATCCGCAGCGCGTCGGAGTAGTACTTCTGCGCGTCGAGGGTGTACTTGGCGACGTTCTCCCAGGTCTGGGCATGCGCCGAGATCTCGTCCGGGTTGCCGGCGAGCCAGTCGAGCGCCTCCTTCAGTGGCTTGACGTGCTCCATCAACCACGACACACCCCACGCGACCAGCGACCCCAGTGGGTCGATGACCATGCCGAGGACGTCGAGCGCGCCGCCGACGGTGCCGAGCGTGCCGTCGACCCAGCTGTCGTTCTTGATGCCGTTGGTGATCTGTGCGGCGTCCTCGATCAGGCCGAGGCCGGTGTACCAGGTGGTCGAGGACTGCGCTTGTGCGACGAGCGGATTAGTCACAGAGCCAGCTCGATTCCGGGGTGACGCGCGGTGATCGCGCGGGTCGCCTGCTCCCGGTCAAGATCGGTGGTCTGCGTGCTGGTCGCGGCCGTACGCAGCTTCTCCGCGGTCTCCTCCAGCGAGGAGACCGACTCGGCCAGCGCCGAGTTGGCGATCATGAAGATCGGGCTCAGGATGGCCGGCAGGAACTGGCAGAGCTGCCCATAAGCCTCGGTGCTCATGGTGACCTCTTGAATGGCGCCCTTCGCCGTCTCCATGGCCGAGGCGATGTTCTGCACCGTGCCGGCGTGCTGTTGGACGACGGCGATCGGGAACTGCACGACCTGCCCGTCACCGGCCATGGCGGCCACCGCCGTCCTGGTCGTCCTCGGCCGGCTGCGGGAACCTTGTGTCGAACGAGTGGATGACCGCGCGGCCGGTCTCGGTGTCCGCGCCCACGGTGGCCTGGACCTCCTCGGCGACCTGCTGCGACAGCTTGGCCTGCGCCTTGCGCATCACGCCCAGGATCTCGGCGGCCAGGTCGGCGCCGCGCAACCGCTGGACCCGATCGTCGAGTTCGAGTTTCTCCACCTGGCCCGATGCGCCTACGGTCACGCGGATCGAGCCGTCGTTGCTCTCCGCCTTGCCGGTCAGCGACGCGACCCGCGACGAAAGCTGCGCCGCTCTCGCCGCCTGTTCGCTCACTCCCGCGGACCAGCTCTCGAGCCACTCCTCGGCTGCGTCGATGTTCTGGAACATCTCCCCAACCCCTCCCCTCGGTCGAACCAACGTCGAGAACCCTAGGCAGGCCCGATGAAGATCCGCAAACTTCATTCACCAAGCCTGTGGATAACCGGCCGAGCGGGGGATGAGTCGTTACCGAGCGTCTATTCGCCCTCGACTCTCAGGACGCTCGCGATCGACCGGACGATGTCCAGCGACCGCAGTTCCTCGACCGTCGCGGCCAGCGCCGCGTCCGGGGCGGAGTGAGTCACGATGACGAGGATGGCGTCATTGCCCCGGCCGCTCTGGTTGACCGTGGCGATGGAGACGTCGTGCTTGGCGAACACCCCGGCGACGGCGGCGAGCACGCCCGCGCGGTCGGCCACGTCGAGCGAGATGTGGTAGCGGGTGCGCACCTCGCCCATCGAGCGCACCGGCAGGTCGGCGTACGCCGATTCGCTGGCCGCCCGGGTCTTGGCGAGCCGGTTGCGCGCGACGGCGACGAGGTCGCCGAGGACCGCGCTCGCGGTCGGCGCGCCACCGGCGCCCCGGCCGTAGAACATGAGCTGACCGGCCGCCTCCGCCTCGACGAAGACGGCGTTGAACGCGTCGCCGACCCCGGCGAGCGGATGCGTCCTCGGGATCATCGCCGGGTGCACCCGTACGCTCACCCCGCCGTCGCCGGTCCGGGTCGCGATGCAGAGCAGCTTGATCGTGCAGCCCATCGCCTTGGCGCTCGCCATGTCGGCCGCGCTCACCTCGGTGATGCCCTCGCGATAGACGTCCGCTGCGCCGACCCGGGTGTGGAAGGCCAGCGAGGCGAGGATCGCCGCCTTGGCGGCCGCGTCGAAGCCCTCCACGTCGGCCGTCGGATCCGCTTCGGCGTACCCGAGGGTGGTGGCCTCCTCCAGCGCCTCGCCGAAGCCGGCCCCGGTGGCGTCCATGCTGGACAGGATGAAGTTCGTGGTGCCGTTGACGATGCCCGTGACCCGCGTGATGCGGTCACCGTGCAGCGACTCGCGCAGCGGGCGGAGCAGCGGGATGGCCCCGGCGACCGCGGCCTCGTAGTAGAGGTCGGCGCTGCCGCGGGCGGCGGCGTCGTGCAGCGTGCCGCCGTCCTCCGCGAGCAGCGCCTTGTTGGCGGTGACCACGCTCTTGCCTGCGCTCAGCGCCTCGACGAGCCAGGTCCGGGCCGGCTCGATGCCGCCCACCACCTCGACGACGACGTCGACGTCATCGCGCTTGACCAGGCCGAGGGCGTCGGTCGTGAAGATCGAGGAGTCGACGGGGAGCCCGCCGCGATCCCGGCCGAGGCGGCGGACCGCCACGCCCACGATTTCGATCGGCGCGCCGATCCGCGCGGTGAGGTCGTCGGCCTGCTCGTGGAGCAGCCGCACCACTTCCGCGCCGACGTTGCCGCACCCCAGGAGGGCTACCTTGACAGGCTCCTTCACGACAGACCCCTTGTCGATAAAACTTGGGTTGACAGCGGCCGTCCTCCCGGCTCCTTTCGGTCGCCGGATC
The DNA here is from genome assembly GCF_040682475.1 of Hamadaea sp. NPDC051192. Taxonomy (NCBI): domain Bacteria; kingdom Bacillati; phylum Actinomycetota; class Actinomycetes; order Micromonosporales; family Micromonosporaceae; genus Hamadaea; species Hamadaea sp. NPDC051192. Next base: position 13,743 of record NZ_JBFBAZ010000001.1, on the reverse strand, counting down.
GAGCGATCGTTGCCAACGGTGTCAGCCGACGTCCAGCGCGAGCAGGTCGTCCTCGGTCTCCCGGCGCACGATCACCCGCGACTGCCCGTCCCGGACGGCCACCACCGGTGGTCGCGGCACGTGGTTGTAGTTGCTCGCCATGCTCCGGCAGTAGGCGCCGGTGCCCGGCACGGCGAGAAGATCTCCGGGCCGGATGTCAGCGGGCAGGAATTCATCCTTCACCACCACGTCCCCGGACTCACAATGTTTTCCCACCACGCGGGCAAGCATCGGCCCGGCGTGTGACGTACGCGACGCCAGGGTGGCCGAGTAGGAGGCGTCGTAGAGGGCGGTCCGGATGTTGTCGCTCATCCCGCCGTCCACACTGACGTAGGTCCGCAGACCCTCCATCGGCTTGACCGTGCCCACCTCGTAGAGCGTGAACACGGCCGGCCCGACGATCGCCCGGCCCGGCTCCACGCTCAGGTGCGGCCGGTTCAGGCCGAGGGCGGCGCACTCGTCGTCGACGATCTTGTTCATCCGGTCGGCCAGGTCGCCGGCGGGCTGCGGATCGTCCTGGCTCGTGTACGCGATGCCGAAGCCGCCGCCGAGGTCGAGTTCGGGCAGGGTGACCCCGAGTTCGTCGACGATCCGCTTGTGCAGCGAGAGGATGCGCCGCGCGCTGACCTCGAACCCGGACGCGTCGAAGATCTGCGAGCCGATGTGCGAGTGCAGCCCACGCAGCTCCAGTACGCCCGCGCCGAGGATCGTCCCGGCGGCACGGAACGCCTCACCGCCCGACAGCGAGAAGCCGAACTTCTGGTCCTCGTGCGCGGTGGCGATGAACTCGTGGGTGTGCGCCTCGACCCCGACCGTCACCCGGATCATGACCTGCGGACGCACTCCGCGCTCGACGGCCAGCGCCGAGAGCCGCTCGATCTCGTCGAACGAGTCGACGATGATCCGGCCGACGCCGGCGTCCAGCGCCCGGCCCAGTTCGCCGACCGACTTGTTGTTCCCGTGGAACCCGATCTTGGCCGGATCCATCCCGGCCGCCAGGGCGGTGGCCAGTTCGCCGCCGGAGCAGACGTCGAGGTGCAGGCCCTCTTCGTGGACCATCCGCACGATCGCCTTGGAGAGGAACGCCTTACCGGCGTAGTAGACGTCGGCCCCGGCGAACGCGGTGCGGAAGGTCCGGCAGCGAGCCCGGAAGTCCTCCTCGTCCAGCAGGTACGCCGGCGTGCCGTGCTCGGCGGCCAGCTCGGTCACCGGCTTGCCGCCGATCCGCAGTACGCCGCCGTCGTCCTTGGTGGCCGTCTGCGGCCACAGTTCCGTCATGAGCTTGTTGACGTCGGCCGGGGGCCGCAGCCACGTGGGGTGCTGACCGAAGTCCCCGTGCAGGGCTCCGGCTTCGTGTGCGCGCATTCCTCTTACATCCGTTCCGGGGCGGAGACGCCGAGCAGGGTCAGGCCGTTGACGATGACCTGCCGCGTCGCGTCGTTCAGCCAGAGCCGCGCGACGTGCAGGGCGTTGATCGACTCGTCGGCCTGGGGCAACACCCGGCAGTTGTCGTAGAAGCGGTGGTACGCCCCGGCGAGTTCTTCGAGGTAGCGGGCCACTCGGTGGGGTTCGCGCAGTTCGGCGGCGGACTGCACGACGGCCGGGAAGTCGCCGAGCGTCTTGAGTAGCTCCAGCTCCTTCTCATGGGTCAGCAGCGCCGGGTCGAACGGCGCGGTGTCCCGGGTCAGGCCGAGCTCGGCCGCGTTCCGGCCCACGCTCGCGGTCCGGGCGGCGACGTACTGGACGTAGTACACGGGGTTGTCCCGCGTCGCCCGGGTCCAGAGTTCGATGTCGATGTCGATCGGCGAGTCCGACGAGTAACGCGCCAAGGCGTACCGGCTCGCGTCGACGCCGATGGCGTCCACGAGGTCCTCCAGCGTCACCACCGTGCCGGCGCGCTTGCTCATCCGGACCGGCTGCCCGTCGCGTACCAGGTTGACCATCTGGCCGATGAGGATCTCCAGGTTGCGGTCGGGGTCGTCGCCGAAGCACGCGGACATGGCCCGCATCCGCCCGATGTAGCCGTGGTGGTCGGCGCCGAGCATGATCACCACACGCTCCGCGCCCCGCTCGCGCTTGTCGAGGTAGTACGCGCAGTCGGCGGCGAAGTAGGTCCACTCCCCGTTGGACTTGCGCAGGACGCGGTCCTTGTCGTCGCCGAAGTCGGTGGTACGCAGCCACACCGCGCCGTCGGCCTCGAAGGTGTGACCCTGCGCCCGCAGCCGCTCCAGCGCGTGGTCGAGCTCGCCGCGGTCGTGCAGGTCCTTCTCGTTGAAGTAGACGTCGAAGTGCGTGCCGAACTGGGCGAGCGACTCCTTGATCTGCTCGAACATCAGCTGTACGCCTTCGACCCGGAAGATCTCCTGCGGGTCCTCGGCGTCGAGGACGTCCGGGCGCTTGGCGACCACGGTCTGCGCGATCTCGGTGATGTACGCCCCGACGTATCCGTCCTCGGGCGCCTGCTCACCCCGGGCGCTGGCCAGCAGCGACTTGGCGAACCGGTCGATCTGCGAGCCGGCGTCGTTGAAGTAGTACTCGGTCGCGACCCGCGCTCCGGCGGCCTTCAGCATCCGGGCCAGCGCGTCGCCGACCGCCGCCCAGCGCACCGCGCCGAGGTGGATCGGGCCGGTCGGATTGGCCGAGACGAATTCGAGGTTCAGCGCCTCACCGCCCAGCGCCGTGCCGTCGCCGTACGCCGCACCCGCCTCCACGACCGTCCGCGCGAGCGCGCCGGCCGCGCCGGCGTCGAGCCGGATGTTGAGGAACCCCGGCCCGGCGATTTCGACGGTCTTGATTCCGTTCGTCTTCGCCAGCTCGGCGGCGATGCCCCCGGCGAGCTCCCGCGGGTTGGCCCCGGCCCGCTTGGCGACCTGCATCGCCAGGTTGGCGGCGTAGTCTCCGTGCTCCGGATTGCGCGGTCGCTCGACGGCAGTCGTGCTCGGCAGCACCGAGTGATCCAGGCCACGCTCGGTGAAGACGGCGTGAGCGGCGGTCAAGACTGCGTCGGCGAGCTTCTCAGGAGTCACTGATCCATGGTATCCGCGCTAGACTCTGGGCCTTGACGGGCGGTCACACCCCGTCAGCTTGTTGTGATCCGATCCTGGCCAGCCACGATCCCACCCCTTAGAGGCATGTGATGAGCGTCAGCACCCCCGGTGAGAACCGGCAAGTGAACGTCGTCAAGAGCGGCAAGTCGACCGCGACCGGTGGCAAGCCCCCGGCCGACGACGACAAGCCGTCCGGCTCGAAGTCGACGACCGGAACGAAGACGACGACCAGCTCCAAGCCCGGCGGCGCGGCGAAGCCCGGACAGCGGCCGGCGGGCGCCGGCGGCAAGGGCCGCCGACCCGTGACCCCGGTCAAGGTCACCCAGCAGCGTTCGTGGGGGCCGATCGGGCTGCTCACCGCGGTGATCCTGGTGGCCGTCGCGATCGTCGGCTTCGGGGCGTACTTCATCATCAAGGACATGCGGGCCACCTCCGCCGCCGAGGCCAAGCAGAAGTCCGAGGCCGAGCTGGAGAAGAAGGAGGCCTCGACGCCGTGGACGCAGCGGGCCGCCGCCATCCAGGGCATCGTGAACTATCGCGACCAGAAGCCGGCCTGGCTGACGAACAACCACAAGCAGGGCAAGCTGACCTACGCCGTGACCCCGTCGGTCGGCGGTGACCACAACCCGGTCTGGCAGAACTGCATGGGTGACGTCTACAAGGCCCCGATCGCGACCGAGCACGCGACGCACAGCCTCGAGCACGGCGCCATCTGGATCACCTACGACAGCAAGCTCGACGCCGCGCAGGTCGCGAAGCTCGCCGAGCGGGTGACCGGCAAGGAGTACATGCTCATGAGCCCGGTCGACAACCTCGGCTCGCCGATCACCCTGCAGGCCTGGGGCTACCAGCTGAAGGTCGACAACGCCGACGACTCGCGCATCGACGCGTTCGTCCGCGCGCTGCGCAAGAACGCCTCCATGGAGTCGGGCGCGTCCTGCTCCGGTGGCGTGACCCGCACCGGCACGACCCCCTACGACCTGGGTTCCTGATGCCGGCTCGCAGGTGGTTGATCGCCGGGGGCATCGCCTTCGCCATCGTCGTCGCGCTCATGGGCGGATACGCCGTGGGCCGCGTCGTCACGCCGACGACCCCGTCGGCGACCGCGGCGACGAAGCAGACCCCGGCGGACGACTCATCTGAGGCGGGCTTCGCCCGGGACATGTCGACGCACCACGCCCAGGCGGTCGAGATGAGCATGATCGCGGCCGCCCGGGCGACCGATCCCGAGGTACGCCAGCTCGGCTACGACATCGCGCTGACCCAGGAGAACCAGATCGGCCAGATGCAGACCTGGCTCACCTTCTGGGGGCTCAACCCGACCTCGGACCAGCCCGCGATGGCCTGGATGCCGGACGGCGTGGCGTCGCTGAAGAACGGCCTGATGCCGGGCATGGCGTCGCAGGACGAGATCCAGCAGCTCCGGGACGCCAAGGGCAAGCAGGTCGACGTCCTGTTCCTGAAGCTGATCCTGACCCACCACCTCGGCGGCATCCACATGGTCGACGGCCTGCTCGCGCAGTCGAAGAACCCTGAGGTCGTCGCGCTCGCCGAGAACATGAAGGCGGGTCAGCAGAACGAGCTGACGGTGATCCAGAACCTGCAAAAGAAGATCGGCTCCTAGTCGGTTCACAACGCGAAAGAGGGGTGTCCCGGTGGGACACCCCTCTTTCGTTCTCTGGACTTACTCGCTGCCTCCGTGATCAGGGTCGATTCCATGTCGCCATGGCGACGCGAAAGTGACCCTGATCATGGAGCTGCCGCCGTCAGCTCGCCTCTTCGGTCAGCTCCCGGCGACGGCGTACAGCCACCAGGGCGATGCCGGCCGCGATCAGGCCGACCGCCGTCAGCACCGTCGCGCCCCAGGCGACGCCGGTCACCGGCAGCCCCGGGCTCGTCGAGCTGGACGGCGACGGGGTCTCCTCCCCGCCTCCCGGCTGCGTCGACTCCGACGTTCCGGGGGTCGGCGTACCGGACTCGCCCGGCGTCGGCGTCTCCGACGACTCCGGCGAGGGCGACTGCGACTGCGTACCGCCGGCGGCGCAGGTGTGCGTCACGACGATGCGATCCTGGTCCCCGACCGTCTTCGCCTCGGCGTCCAGCAGCAGCCAGCCCGCCGGAACCACCACCCAGGCGAGATGCGTGTTCTTGTCGTTCGGGCCGAAGCCGTCCTGGTACGCGTCGGTCGCGTCCGGGATCTTGACCGTGACCTCGGTCCCGTCGGTCTTCCGGAACTTCGCCCACATCCCGATCGTCGTGTCGAAATGATCGCTCGGCGAGTTGAACACCCAGCCGTCCTGGTTGGCGCTGATCCGGCCGACGTCGCCACAATCCCGGCTGAACGTGTTCGCGTACCGGTTGTGGTGCGCCGCGTGCAGCACCGCGTCATACGGCGCGGTAGGCGTGTCGTGGGCCTGCGCGGGGGCAGCGGCCAGCGTGAACCCGAGCGCCGCGGCCACACCGGCGGCCGAGGCGATGGGAGCGAGCCAGCGCTTGCTCATGGTTCCTCCGGAAGGTTGAGGGCAGAGTGAACGCCACATACTCGCCTCCGGGAGGATCACTGCGAATCGGGCGAAGAGGTACGACATCGATCAACAGCCGTGACACGGGTAGCCCGGATGACCGACCCAGGTCCCGATTTCGGCGTTGCCGAGGACGCCTGGTACTCTTTGTCGGTCACTGAGCCCCCGTAGCTCAGGGGATAGAGCACCGCCCTCCGGAGGCGGGGGCGCAGGTTCGAATCCTGCCGGGGGCACCACGCGTGAACAGCCAAAACAAGGCCCCGACCAGGGATTCTCCTGGCGGGGCTTTCGTACATCTGTAGCGATCCATTTGGGGATCTGGCGGTGTGCCGCTCAGGCCGAACGCTCGGGAGTCGACGTGCGGCAGAGGTCGGCGTAGCGAGCCGGGGACATGCCGATCACGCTGGTGAAGTCGCGGACTAGGTGAGGGTGGTCGCTGTAGCCCAGTTCGTGGGCGAGTAGGTCCCAGCGCACTTCCTGCTGCCGGGCTACCCTCTCGGCCGCGTTGGCCAGCCGGTACCGGCGGATCACCCACTTCGGGGTCACGCCGACGTATTCCGCGAACAGCCGCTGCAGGTGCCGCATGCTCCAGTGGCACGCCCGGGCCAGATCGGCCACCCTGACGATCGCCTCGTCGTCACGGACTCGCTCGACCGCGACGGTCGCCGCGACGTGCTCGGCCGACGGTGCCGCCAGCCGATCTGCGAAGAACGCCGTCGCTTGGGCGAACCGTTCCTGGTCGTCGGCGGCGCCCCGAACCGCGGCGGTGAACTGGTCGCCGGCCGCGCCGAACACCTCGCCGATCGGGACGCCACGGTCGGTGAGCGTGCTGATCGGTGCATCAAGCACATCGCGGAAGGCACCTGGCCGGAACATGATGCCCAGTGCCCAGCCACTGCCACTGAGATCACGGGCCCAGGGCCGTCGTAGTGGGCCTATGACGGTGGCGTCCCGGGCTTCGACCACCACGTGGACAGCCGGGAGCGTCAGCAGCCGCTGGTGATGGGTGACCCCGACCGGAAGATCCCACTCGACGTGCCAGAACCGGTCGAGGTGGGCCGCGAGCGAGTCAGGCACCGCAGACGTACTTCGCCGAAACGCGCGCAAGCTCTCCTGCGGGTGCAGGATGCCCCGCGAATCCTCGACGGCCGGCCACGCACGCCGTGGTTGGCGCGTTTGTTCAACGCCACCGGCCGGCTCCCGCCCTACCATCGCTGCTGTCACCGTTTCCCAGGAGGAGTTTCATGCCCGCAGACGCCGCCAATCTTGCCACCGTGATCGACAAGACGACGGCGCTCGTCGCCGGGGTCCAGCCCGGCCAGGGTGCGCTGCCGACTCCGTGCCCAGACTATGACGTGGCGGCCCTCACCGATCACCTGGTCGGATGGCTGCGCATGTTCGCCGTGCGGGCCGCCGGCTTGGACTTTCACGACGATCCGAACTCATACCGATGCGGTGTCGACCCAGCCGCCGAGTTCGCCGCCGCGGGCGCGCAGGCGGTCACGGCGTTCCAGGGTGGGGCTGCCGATCGACCACTGCGCATGGCGTCGTCCGAACTGCCCGGCTCCATGGTGCTCGGAATGATGTTGATCGAGTACGTCGGGCACGGCTGGGACCTGGCGATCGCGACCGGACAACCGGTGCCGTACACCGAACCGGAAGCGCAAGCGGCGCTCGATGCCGCCCGCGGAATGCTGGCACCCGCCTACCGGGGCCCGGGCAAGACCTTCGGCTACGAGGTCGACGTCAGCGCTGATGCATCTGCTGTGGACCGGCTGGTCGCGTTCATCGGCCGGAACCCCGATCCACGCTCCTTCTCAGGGCGTTCATAGCGGGCGGGCCGAAAGGCAGCGCCTGTGCCCGCGTCTCGGAGCTGGGAGAACGTGAAGAGCTGCGTCGCGGCGGCTGACTGATTCAGGAGCTGAGCCCGCCGATGCCCTCGCCCAACGGGACGACGCCGATCACCAGCAGAGCACCGCCATCACTGTGGCGTTGTTCTGCTCCAGCCAGCTACGCAGGCTCCCCAGCGGCCGGGCCATCCGGTCGTGTGCCGCCAGGTAGCCGATCACCGGGACCGTCACAGTGCTCGCCGCGATCACTGTGAACACCACCACGGCCAGCACATCGCCGCCGCCGGACAGGTGCGCAGCGCCGGGGCGATATCCCGCAGCAGCTCATCGAAATCGTGGTGATCAGTGTGCCCTCCAGGCGTTTTGCCCGACGTCTCACCGGGGGCGCCACACGAAATCGCAGCGGTCACAGTCCACGTGGGCTGCGGAACCTACTCTTTGGCGGCGAGGCTCTGGATCTGCCCCTCGTGCACATCGGCTACCCACTCCCAGCCTGGTTTGGCCGAGTGCCCGATCCGCTGGTCGCTCGGAACTCGGCCCTCCCGCAGTGCGATCACGTACGCCCGGTCCTGCTCGATCCGTTCGCGTACCTGTTCGGCTCCGCCGACTGATCCGTGGCCCGGGATGACGACGTCGACGTCGCCAGCCACGCTTTCGAGCAGCCGTAGTGCGGCGAGGTAGTCCTCGATCGGGTCCGCTGCGCCGTGCACGTCGAGCATCGGAATCAGGACGTCGGAGAGCATGTCGCCGGCGACGAGGACGCCGCGTTCTTCGATGAGCAGGGCCGCGTGGCCGGGCGCGTGCGCCTGATGTTCGATGATCCGGATTTTCGGGCCGTCCCAGGGAAGCTGCGTCGTCTCGGCCGGCAGGGCCGTGATCAGGCCGAGCAGGTCCAGCGGGACCCGGTCGGCGATGCCCGTCGGTTCCAGGTGAGCGGTGATCTCGGCCTTCGCGCCCGGGTCTGCAAGCTGTTCTCGGACGGAGTCCGCGCAGCGCGCCGTCCCGTATCGAGGCACCGTGCCGAACGGGGCGAGCCAGAGCAGGTGATCCCAATCCGGATGCGTCGAGAAGCCGGCGGCGACGGTCTGCCCCAGGTCGGACAGGTCGTCGGCGAGGCAGGCCATTTCGTGGTCCTGCACGCCGGGGTCGATCAGCAGTACGCCGTCTCGGCCCAGCACGACGATGGAGTTGGTCTGGACGAAATCGCTTTCGTGGACCAGCACGCCTTCCGCGACCAGTCTCAGCATGGTGGCTCCTTCCGTCGGCGGGTTCGCCCCCGATCGTCCGGTCAAGTGTTGATTGTCGCCCATCTGCGACGTCGCCACTCGCACGACGCATCCAGGTCGCCCGAGGGGTGAGCTAGGTCATGGTTGAGGTTGACCTCGGGTCACGGTGCAGGCTCAGCGCAACGGCGTACGCCGACCAGGCAGAACCCGATGTGAGGAGCGATCACCATGTCCGTCGACCTGTCCCAGTCGACCACCGGAGCCCGTCAAGAGCGACCGGAACTGCAGCAGGCGATCGAGGAGATCGTCGAGTCCGGCTTCGTCGGAGTGTCGCTCCGCGTACGCGATGAGCAGGGCGAGTGGCTCGGTGCCGCCGGAGTCGCCGAGGTGGGCGGGGCCGCGAAACCGCCGGTGAACGGGTATGTGCGGATCGGCAGCAACACCAAGACCTTCATCGCGACCGTGGTGCTGCGGCTGGTGGCCGAGGGCCGGATCGGGTTGGACGACCGGGCGGCGGATCATCTGCCCGGGTACGAGGTGGACGAGCGGATCACGGTGCGAATGCTGTTGCAGCACACGAGTGGCGTGTTCAATTTCAGCGGCGAGGTCGACGCCGACGGAACCATCGTGCCGGGGATCCTCATTCCGTACGGGCCCACGGGCGATCAGTGGCCGGAGCACCGGTTCAGCGTTCATCGACCGCAGGACTTGGTGCGGTTGGCGTTGTCCAAGCCGGCGCGGTTCGAGCCAGGGACGAAGTGGAGCTACTCCAACACCAACTATGTGCTCGCCAGGTTGCTGATCGAGCAGGTCACCGGGCGTACGGTCGCCGAGGAGACGCAGCGGTCGATCCTGGGGCCGCTCGGATTGTCGGACACCGTGCTCCCGGACGCGTCGCCGGAGATCCCGGAGCCGTACGCCCACGCCTACTTCCGGTATGACGACGGTGGCGCGCAACGGACGATCGACATCACCCGGCAGAATCCCTCGTGGATCTCCAGCGGCGGCGACATGATCTCCACCGTTCGGGATCTGGGCACGTTCATCTCCGCGCTGCTGGGCGGCGAGCTTCTCCCGGCCCCGTTGCTGGCCGAGATGTGTACGCCCCACCCGACGGGCATCCCGAACATGGACTACGGGCTGGGTGTGTTCGTGCTGACCACGGCCGGTGGCCGCACGGTGATCTCCCATAACGGAGCAGCTGTGGGCCACGCGGCGCTGATGTACAGCACGCCGGACGGCCGCACGACGCTGACCGCCGCGCTGAATTGCGTCGACGACCCGAACCTGTCCATCGCGCCGGCCTTCCAGGTCGCGCAGCATAGGCTCCTCGGTGAGGTGTTCGGCTGATGAGAAGCGGCGTCACGATCGGGCGGGCGGCGGCCTTCGTCGGCGTCACGGTGAAGACGGTGCGGCACTACCACCGTCTCGGACTGATCCAGGAGCCGGATCGTGACAGCTCCGGCTATCGGCGGTACGGGTCGGCGGAGCTGCTGCGGCTGGTGCAGGTCCGGACGCTGGCCGCCGCCGGGGTCCCGCTGGCCGAGATCGGGTCGCTGCTCGATGCTGACGCGGTCCTGTTCGCGGCTGCGGTCTCCGGGGTCGACCGGCAGCTCACCGACCGGATCGACGAGCTGGTCGCGCGGCGGGACATGCTGCGCCGGCTCGCCGACGGTGACCGGGCGTTGTTGCCCGACCGGGCGGTGGCGCTGCTGGATCGGATGCCGGATCTCGGATTCGCGGCGGACGAGGTGGCGGCGACCAGGGAAGGCTGGGTGCTGGCCCGGGCGCTGGTCCCCGAGGGCTTCGACGATTATCTCGCCCATTTCGCGAACGCCCTCGAAGATCCCCAGCTCGTCGCCTTGACCAAGCGGGCCGCGGAAGCCGCGACGTGGGAACCGGACGATCCGCGGATCGCCGAGGTGGCCGCCACCGCAGCCGAGCATTATCTCGCCAACCCGGCACTGCTGGAGACGGTGACGAGTTTGCAGGCGCGTACGGAATCGGCGGCCCGCTACACGTTGATCGCCCACTCCGGCACTCAGCAGACCCCGGCGGCAGTACGCCTGACCTCGCTGTTCGAGACCCGGCTCCGGGAGGCCGGCGTACGCGTTCCGCGGCCCGAATCGTCCTGATCCACCCGCGTTCGGCAGCGGTCGAGCAGTGGCTGCAAGCATCTGAGCAGCAGTTGAACAGGTGCCGTTCTTGATCCACTTTGCTAGCGTGCGGAGCGGCGAGGGGTTACGCGACCTTCGTCGGCAAATGTTCTCGATCCGAGGAGACTCATGTCTTCAGCACACCCTCTCCGTCGCCTGTTCCGCCGAGCCGCCGCTCCCGCCCTCGGCGTGCTGCTGGCCCTCGGCGTCACCGTGACCATGGCCTCGCCGGCCTCGGCCAACGGTTCCTACAGCGGCCGGGCCTATGTCTACGGCGCCGGCGTCGTGAGCGACGACTTCAACGATGAAGGCGTCGTCAACGTCGCGACGAACCGGCTCACCAACGCCACCTGCCTCTGGCAGACCATCCTCTGGGCGAGCGGATACCTGCCGGCCTCCGGCATCGACGGCGCCTTCGGCGACCAGACGGATGCCGCGACGCGCAACTTCCAGCGCGACCGGGGCCTGGTGGTGGACGGTTCCGCCGGGAAGGCCAGCTGGGCGAAGGCCGGCAACCGGATCTCGCAGCACGACAACCAGAACGGCTGGCTGTACATCATCTTCGACGGCACGGCGGGTTCTCGCAGCTCCTACAGCTCGCACGACTTCGTCCTGCAGCGGTCGCCGGACGGGAACTACCGGTTCTACCCGCCGAACGGCGGCCCCTACTGGGCGAGCTACAACTCCCGTACCTGCTCCTGATCGTTTTTTGTGCAGTGGGCCCTCGGCGTACCCCGCCGGGGGCCCACTTTCGTGGATAGCCGGTAAGTGGATATCCGGTAAATCGGCCGGACAGCCTCCGTACCAGGGCTACCGTGGAGCTGACCTGCCCGGCGAGGACGGTAGGTGGCAGCATGCTCGATCTCGATCCGCCGTTCCGCCGGCCGGTCCGGCCCGACGGCTACCCGCGACTGGAAGACCTCGGCCTCATCGGTGACGGCTCGACCGCCGCGCTGGTGGGGCTGGACGGCACGATCCACTGGATGTGCGTACCGGGGTTCGACTCGCCGCCGCTGTTCGGCTCACTGCTGGACCGCGTACGCGGCGGCTCGTTCACCTTGACGGCACGGGGCCTGGTGGACGCCCGGCAGCGGTACGAGCCCGATACGGGCGTACTGATCACCGAGCTGCGTACCGACACCGGCCGGCTGCGGATCAGCGATGCGCTGGTGTTGCGGGCGGGCGCCGACTTGAGCGACGACGTGCCGAGCGATCGGGCCGAACTGGTTCGCTCCGCCCTCGTCGTCGAGGGCCAGGTGATGGTCGAGCTGGATCTGCTTCCCCGCGGCGAGGTGGAGGCCCGTCCGGCGGTGGACGGGCTGGAGGTGCAGATCGCCGGCCGCCCGGATCTGCGGCTGCACCTTCGCGCCGATCGGCCGCTGGCCGGGCTGCGCAGCCAGTTCGACCTGCGCCAGGGCGAGCACCTCGACGTCGTGCTGAGCTGGGGGCGTTCCCGTCGGCATCATCGCTTCGACGCGGCGGCGATGTTGCGTGCCACGACCCAGTCGTGGCGGCAGTGGATGGCCGACTTCCAGTACGCCGGACCGCAAGAGCGAATGGTGCGGCGGTCGGCGATCACATTGAAGATGTGCGATCACTGGACGCACGGGTCGCTCATCGCCGCGCCCACGTCGTCGTTGCCGGCCCCGATCGGCGGGCCGCGGAACTGGGACTACCGGTACGTCTGGATCCGGGATGCCGCGTTCAGCGTGTTCGCGTTGCGGCGTATCGGTTTCACGAGTGAGGCGGACGCGTTCCTCGGCTGGGTGCTGGACGCGTTCGAACGCGGTCGCCGCCCGCGCATCATGTACGCGATCGACGGCGGACTGGTGCCCGACGAGGTGGAGGACGCCGACTTCGAGGGCTACCGTCGATCGCCTCCGGTGCGGTGGGGCAACGGCGCCGCCGACCAGCGGCAACACGACGTCTACGGCGAAGTGCTCGACTGCGCGTACCAGTGGGTCAGAGGCGGTGGGCGCCTCGAACCCGCGCTGTGGTCGAGTCTGGCTGGTCTCGCGGACATCGCGGAGACCGCCTGGCGGCAGCCGGACCAGGGCATCTGGGAGGTACGCAGCGAGGGCCGGGTGTTCACCTACTCGGCCGCGTTGTGCCAGGTGGCGCTGGACCGGGCGGCGGTCCTGGCCGAGCGGCACGCGTTGCCGGGGCCGGTGGCGCGCTGGCGCTCGGCGGCCGACGACCTGCGGGCGACCATCCTCGACCGGGCCTGGAACGACGAGGCCAAGACGTTGAGCGAGCACCTCGACGGCGGCGACAGCCTCGACGCGAGCCTGCTGGCTCTGCCGTTGCGGCGGGTCGTCCCGGTCGACCATCCCAAGATGGTCGCGACGACCGCCGCGGTGGCGCAGCGCCTGTCGGCCGGGAACGGCCTGCTCTATCGCTACCTGCACGAACATTCGCCGGACGGGATCACCGGCGACGAAGGCGCGTTCCTGCTGTGCAGCTTCTGGCTGGTGGAGAACCTCGCCGGGCAGGGCCGGCTGGACGAAGCCGAGGAGCTGTTCGCGTCGCTCTGCGACCGGGCCAGCCCGCTGGGCCTGCTGCCGGAACAGATCGACCCGGCGACGAACGGCTTCATCGGCAACTTCCCGCAGGCGTTCAGCCACATCGGAGTGATCGCCGGCGCGGTCACGCTCGCCCGCGCCCGCTCCTGACGCCCGCTCCTGGCGCCCGGCCGGCAGCTCTGCTGGCAGCTCTACGGCACCGCACTGGATCACGGTTCCAGGTCGAATCTTGGGCTCTCCGGCTGCTTGTGTGGGTCACGAGCGGTCGGGGAGCTTGATTTGGTATCCGCCTAGGTTGAGCTTGGCGAGGGCTATCAAGGCTTCGGCGGATTTGAACCCGAACGCGATCCGGGTCAAGAGCCGGATCTTGGTGTTGGTCGA